>NZ_PQMX01000040.1:0-63933 GCF_004368385.1 Burkholderia sp. B10
CCCTCGATTCCCGCCCCCGCGCCCATCGTCGCGCATAGCTCCGACAAATCCCTTTCATCGCCCCAGCCGACCGCGCTATAGTCGCGTGCATGACATTTTCGTGACAGCGCGAAGCTTACCGCCGTGAGCCCGCACGACGCCGGCTCTCGTGCACCTGCGCGCGCGCCAGCACGCACCACCCAGCGCGCCCCACATCGAACGACCATCGCCCATTCGAGGAGACCACGACGTGACCGACACCCCCGACCGCCCCGACGATCTTCCCGTTGATGCCGAGCGCCGCCGTGTGCTCGGTGGCCTCGCCACGCTCGGTGCGGGCGTCGCGCTAGGCGGCTGCGAGATCACGTCGGGACGTGCGCCGCGCACGGCCGCCGACCTGCAGCTCGACGAAACACTGCGCCGACACGTGCGTCACATCGTCGTGATCTTTGCCGAGAACCGCAGCTTCGCGAATCTGTACGGCGATTTCCCGGGCGTGCAGTATCCGCTGAGCGCGGTGAAGCCCGAGCAGGCACAGCAACTCGACCGCGACGGTAAGACGCCGCTGCCCGTGCTCCCGAAAATCTGGGGCGGGCTCGTGCCGCAGGCGCAGGAAGTCGACGGCAAGCGTTACGTGATTGCCGAACGCGACATCGACAAGCTGCCGAACGCGCCGTTCCGGCTCGCCGATGCGCAAGGCAAGCCGCTACCCAACGGCGTGATCACGCGCGACCTGTGGCACCGCTTCTATCAGAACCAGATGCAGATCGCCGGCGGCCGCAACAACCAGTTCGCCGCATGGGCCGATTCGGGCGGCCTCGTGATGGGCCACTACCGCAACTCCGCCGACACGCTGCGCCTGTGGAACCTCGCGCGGCAGTACACGCTGTGCGACAACTTCTTCATGGCGGCATTCGGCGGATCGTGGCTCAACCACATGTTCCTGATTTCCGCGCAGCCGCCGGTCTACCCCGACGCACACAAGCATCCGCAGGCGACGAAGCTGCTGTCGAAGGTGGACGGCGACGATCCGGCCGGCACGCGCCTCGCGCTGGCCGCCAATTCGCCCGCGTCGGCGCTCGACGGCCCGCCGAAGTTCGCAGCCGACGGCGCCCTCACCCCCGACGGCTACGGCGTCAATACGATGGCCCCGCCGTACCAGCCGAGCTACGTGCCGCCGGCGGACCCCGGCAATGCCGCGTATGCGGACCCGGCAGACCATCGCGTGATGCCGCCGCAGGCTCACGCGACGATCGGCGATCGTCTGTCGGAGAAGAACGTCGACTGGGCCTGGTACAGCGGCGCGTGGCAATACGCGCTCGAGCATCGCGACACGGGGAGCGTGCCCGACTTCCAGTATCACCACCAGCCGTTCAACTACTTTGCGAACTACGCGCCGGGCACCGATGCGCGCCGCAAGCATCTGCGCGACGCGGGCGTCGGCGACGATCCTTCGACCAATCACTTCCTCGCCGCGGTCGACGCGGGCAAGCTGCCGGCCGTGACGTTCTACAAGCCGCAAGGCAACCTCAACATGCACGCCGGCTACGCGGACGTCGAATCGGGCGATCGCCACATCGCGAACGTGATCGAGCACATCCGCCGTAGCCCGCAGTGGGCGAACACGGTGATCGTAATGACGCACGACGAGAACGGCGGCTGGTGGGATCACGTCGCGCCGCCGGTGGGCGATCGCTGGGGGCCGGGCTCGCGGATTCCCACGCTGGTGATCTCGCCGTTCGCGAAGAAGGGCCACGTCGATCACACGATGTACGACACGAACTCGATCCTGCGCTTCATCGGCCGCGTGCATGGGCTCGCGCCGCTCGACGGCGTCGCCGCGCGCGACCGTGCGTTCGCCTCGCGCGGCGCGCCGCCGCCGGGCGATCTGACGAACGCGCTCGATTTCGGTTGACGGCCCACTGAGGTTCGTCGAAGCGACGACGTGCGGCTTGCGACCGCTGTAGCAGCCGCACGATGCAGTGCGATGCTGCGCGTCGACGCACGGGCAGCGCGCACCAACGAAAACGTCCCGCGCCGGCAACGCATGCCGGCGCGGCACGTCATGCAGACACCGCGCTTCAGTTGCCGATACGCTGCTCGATCTTCTTCATCGTCTCCGTCAGCTCGGCGGGCAGGCGCAACTTCAGCGTTTCGAACAGCGCGGCGTGCAGCTTCAGCTCGTCGCGCCACTCGGCTGCGTCGATCGACGTCGCCGCATCGAACTGCTCGCGCGTGAAGTCGAGCCCGTCCCAGTGCAGGTCGTCATACGCGGGCGTCACGCCGAACACGTGATCCTCGCCGCCGCCGTTGCCTTCGAGGCGCTCGATCATCCACCTCAGCACGCGCATGTTCTCGCCGAAGCCCGGCCACACGAACTTGCCGTTCGCGTCCTTGCGGAACCAGTTCACGCAGTAGATCTTCGGCAGCGTCGCGCCGCTCGCTTCGAGCTGCTTGCCGAGCTTCAGCCAGTGCGCAAAGTAATCGCTCATGTTGTAGCCGCAGAACGGCAGCATCGCGAACGGATCGCGTCGCACGACGCCTTGCTGGCCCGCCGCCGCCGCAGTCGTTTCCGAGCCCATCGTCGCGGCCATGTATACGCCTTCGATCCAGTCGCGCGCTTCCGTCACGAGCGGCACGGCCGTCGAACGACGCCCGCCGAAGATGAACGCGTCGATCGCCACGCCGGCCGGATCTTCCCAGTCCGCGTCGATCGACGGGCATTGCGACGCGGGCGCGGTGAAGCGCGAGTTCGGGTGCGCCGCCTTGCGGCCCGTTTCCTTGCCGAGCTCGGGCGTCCACGCGTTGCCCTGCCAGTCGATCAGCTTGGCGGGCGGCGTGTCGGTCAGCCCCTCCCACCACACGTCGCCGTCCTCGGTCAGTGCGACGTTCGTGAAGATGACGTTCTCCGTGAGCGTCGAGATCGCATTCGGATTCGTCTTCACGCCGGTGCCCGGCGCGACGCCGAAGAAGCCGGCTTCCGGATTGATCGCATACAGGCGGCCGTCGCGACCCGGCTTCAGCCATGCGATGTCGTCGCCGATCGTCGTGACCTTCCAGCCGTCGAAGCCCTTCGGCGGAATCAGCATCGCGAAGTTGGTCTTGCCGCACGCGGACGGGAATGCCGCCGCGACGTGATACTTCTTGCCGGCCGGCGACGTCACGCCGAGGATCAGCATGTGTTCGGCGAGCCAGCCCTGGTCGCGGCCCATCGTCGACGCGATGCGCAACGCGAAGCACTTCTTGCCGAGCAGCGCGTTGCCGCCGTAGCCGGAGCCGAAGCTCCAGATCTCGCGCGTCTCGGGAAAATGCACGATGTACTTGACCGGGTTGCACGGCCACGGCACGTCCTGCTGCCCTGCTTCGAGCGGATGACCGACGCTGTGCACGCACGGCACGAACGCGCCGTCCTCGCCGAGCACGTCGTACACGTCGCGCCCCATGCGCGTCATGATCCGCATGTTGGCCACCACGTACGGGCTGTCGGACAGCTCGACGCCGACGTGCGCGATCGGCGAGCCGAGCGGGCCCATCGAGAACGGCACCACGTACAGCGTGCGGCCGCGCATCGCGCCGCGAAACAGGCCGTTCAGCGTCTCGCGCATTTCATCCGGCGCGATCCAGTTGTTGGTCGGCCCCACGTCGTCGGGCGAGTCCGTGCAGATGAAGGTGCGATCCTCGACGCGTGCAACGTCCGACGGATCGGATTGCGCGAGATACGAGTTCGGCCGCTTCGCCGGATTCAGACGCTTGAGCGTGCCCTGATCGACCATCGCCTGACACAGCGCGTCGTATTCCTGCTGCGAGCCGTCGCACCACACGACGCGCTCGGGTTCCGTGAGCGCCGCGATGCGCGACACCCAGTCGATCAGCTTGCGATGTTTGACGAATGCCGGAGGAGCGATCAGCGGGCCGTGCGTCGCTTCGGCCAATGAGTTTTGCGACATCGGGGTGTCTCCAGATTATTGGACGGGGATACAGGATGCGGGGCGAGCCCGCGAGATCGGGATTGCGGTGGGCGTGCAGACTGAAGCGACACGCATCGCGGCATCGACGCGCGAGCGGAGCGCGCGTCGATGCCGCGATGCGGGCGAGAGTATGTGAACTATCTGAACGATCGCGTGAGTGTACGAACGCGAGTTTCGCCATGCGAACAACCTGCCGTCCAACTCCATGCAGGCCAGCATACCATCGCCGATATTGCGCGGGCGTTGCGTTGCAACAAGAAACAACCGTGACGATGGGTCGGGCATGTCGCTTGCGGACGGGTTGTTTTACTGGTTCGCTGCATGCTCCGCGCGGACGAAACGGCCCGGCGCTTTGCAGTGCAAGGGTTGCGCGCCAGCGGCAATTTTGGTCGGCGCCTCGCGTGGCCCACGTACGCAAGCGCACGTTGCGCGGATCCGTGTTTTCGCTACTCAGGCAAACCCTGAATCAGGTTGCGCACACAAACATCTGTTGCGAGCGCGCTGCCTACGCACCGCTCAAAACCGCGCTTTCTGCAATTCGGGCGAACACGTGCGACGGCCGCTACGACGGTGAGCTGCGACTGCCTCACGACCGAGCGCGACTGAAAAAAAACGCCAACCCGTGAACAACGGGTTGGCGTCGTGTGCCGCGGCTATGACGATTACGAGAACTGGTTCATCGTGTTGTCCTTGCCCGCTGCCTTCAGCGCGGCTTCACCGCTGAAGTATTCCTTGTGATCGTCGCCGATGTCCGAACCCGACATGTTCTGGTGCTTCACGCACGCGATGCCCTGGCGGATTTCCTTGCGCTGCACGCCGGCCACGTAGCCGAGCATGCCTTGTTCGCCGAAGTATTCCTTCGCGAGGTTGTCGGTCGACAATGCGGCCGTGTGGTACGTCGGCAGCGTGATCAGGTGATGGAAGATGCCGGCTTCACGCGACGCATCGGCCTGGAACGTGCGGATCTTGTCGTCCGCGAGCTTCGCCAGTTCGGTGTCGTCGTATTCGACACTCATCAGTTGCGCACGGTCGTATGCCGACACGTCCTTGCCTTCGGCCTTCAGCGCGTCGTACACCTGCTGACGGAAGTTCAGCGTCCAGTTGAACGACGGGCTGTTGTTGTACACCAGCTTCGCGTTCGGGATCACCTTGCGGATTTCGTTGACCATGCCGGCGATCTGCGCGATGTGCGGCTTTTCGGTCTCGATCCACAGCAGGTCGGCGCCGTTCTGCAGCGACGTGATGCAATCCAGCACGCAACGTGCTTCACCCGTGCCGGCGCGGAACTGGAACAGGTTGCTCGGCAGGCGCTTCGGACGCAGCAGCTTGCCGTCGCGCTTGATCACGACGTCGCCGTTGCCGAGCTGGTCTCCCGACAGTTCTTCGCAGTCGAGGAACGAGTTGTACTGGTCGCCCAGGTCGCCCGGCGCGTTCGTCACGGCGATCTGCTTGGTCAGGCCGGCGCCGAGCGAGTCGGTGCGCGCGACGATGATGCCGTCATCCACGCCCAGCTCCAGGAATGCGTAGCGGATCGCGCGGATCTTCGCGAGGAAGTCCTCGTGCGGCACCGTGACCTTGCCGTCCTGGTGGCCGCACTGCTTCTCGTCCGACACCTGGTTCTCGATCTGGATGCAGCATGCGCCCGCTTCGATGAACTGCTTGGCCAGCAGATAGGTCGCTTCAGCGTTGCCGAAACCGGCGTCGATGTCGGCGATGATCGGCACGACGTGCGTCACGTGGTTGTCGATCTTTTGCTGGATCGCGGCCTTCGCAGCGGCGTCCTTCGCGGCATCCAGCTCGCGGAACAGGCCGCCGAGCTCACGGGCGTCGGCCTGGCGCAGGAACGTGTACAGCTCGCGGATCAGCGCGCTGACCGACGTCTTTTCGTGCATCGACTGGTCCGGCAGCGGGCCGAACTCCGAGCGCAGCGCAGCGACCATCCAGCCCGACAGGTACAGGTAGCGGCGTTCGGTGCTGTTGAAGTGCTTCTTGATGGAAATCATCTTCTGCTGGCCGATGAAGCCGTGCCAGCAACCGAGCGACTGCGTGTACTTGGACGGATCCGCGTCGTACGCAGCCATGTCGGCGCGCATGATCTTCGCGGTGTACTTGGCGATGTCGAGGCCCGTCTTGAACTTGTTCTGGGCGCGCATGCGAGCGGCATACTCGGGATTGATGGCATTCCACGCGCTGCCGTGGTTTTCCTTCAAGCCAGCCACTGCCTTGATGTCGTCTTGATATTGGGACATGTCAATCTCCTGGGAACGAAGCGCATTTGAGTAAAGGGTTCCGCGTGTCCGCCGCGTCTGACGAAGCGAACTGCATGGACTTAATAGTACCGCTGCACGGCGCGCTTTCGGCCAACTCTTATATAAGACATAAGATATAAATTTCTGTTAATTTTCAATGAGATAGGTCCGAGTTTTTGCGATGCAAAACACTTTTTCAAGGCACGGAAAGACAGGCGGCACGAAAGCGCCCACGCCATTTCGCAACATGAAATGGCCTTTCGGTACACGGTGCGCGCGCCTTGCCTGCCGTGCGCCCAACGCCCTTTTCTGTCTGCGGCGCGACAAAACGTCTATACTTGGATGATTCATCTATTTCGACCGCGCTACGCGCGCACTCTTACGGCCTGCCACGACATGACCGAATACCCCGTCTTCAACGGGCTGTGCGAGCTGCTGACCAGCAACGGTGCGCGGTTCCGCGTGCTCGAGCACCCCGCAGAGGGCAAATCCGACGTGATCGCCGCGATTCGCGGCACGCGTCCCGAACAGGGCGCGAAGGCGATGCTCTGCACGTTCAAGGATGGCGGCGATGCGACCGCGCTGGCAGTGATCCCCGGTCATCTGAAGATCGACTTCCGCAAGGTCGCCGACGCGCTCGGCCGTCGCAAGGCGACGCTGGCGCCGCCGGAGCGCGCGGCCGCCGTCACCGGCTGCGTGATGGGCGCCGTGCCGCCGTTCGTGTTTGACGCGAGCGTGACGCTCGTCGTCGATCCGGCGCTGGTCGAACGCAACGACGCGATCGCGTTCAACGCCGGACGCCTCGACCGCTCGATCGTGCTCGACGCGTCCGATTACGTGCGGATCGCCCGACCGCTGCTCGCCGACATCACGCGTCCCGAGACCACCGACGCACCTGCGCTCGAAGCCGCGCGATGAACCGTTCCCGCCCGACGCCGCAGCTGGAACAGGCATCGCTGATCGAACAGGTGCTGCGCATCGCCGAAGGGCTCGGCGCGATGTTCGCGCCGTTCACCGAGGTCGTCGTGCACGACCTGCGCACGCCCGAGCACGCGATCCTCGCGATCCACAACAACCTGTCGGGCCGCGCGGTCGGCGATCCCGCGACCGAACTCGGCCTCGCGCGCATCGCGGACGACGACTTCCCGCAGGTGCTCGCGAACTACGCGAACCGCTTCGCCGACGGCCGCACCGCGAAAAGCACGTCGATCGGCATCAAGGATTCGAGCGGCCATTACGTGGCCGCGCTGTGCCTGAACGCGGACGTCACGCTGTTCCGCGGCTTCCAGGGGATGCTGAACCAGTTCTGCAGCGTCGAAGGCGCGCCGGTCGCCGACACGCTCGATCCGGCCGGCGCCGACGCGATCCGGCAGCGCATCGATGCGTTCGCGACGCGTCTCGCGTCCACGCCGCGCGAACTGAAGACCGACCAGCGGCGCGAGCTGATGCAGATGCTGAAGGCAGACGGCTTTCTCGAGGTGCGCCGCGCGATGGAAATCGTCGCGCAGCACCTCGGCGTATCGCGCGCCACCGTATACAACGATGCAAAATGACGGGCACGCCCGCCCCGATGATCGCCCTATCGACGAGAGCCACCGATGACCAATCCGACCCTTCCCACCTACGACGACGTCGCGGCCGCCGCCGCGCGCCTGCAGGGCCACGCGCACCGCACGCCCGTGATGACGTCGAGCACGCTCGACGACGCGCTCGGCGCGCAAGTGTTCTTCAAGTGCGAGAACCTGCAGCGCATGGGTGCGTTCAAGTTCCGCGGCGCGTTCAACGCGCTGTCGCGCTTCGACGCCACGCAGCGCCGCAACGGCGTCGTCACCTTCTCGTCGGGTAACCACGCGCAGGCGATCGCGCTGTCGGCGCGCATGCTCGGCATCCCGGCGACGATCGTGATGCCGCAGGACGCGCCGGCCGCGAAGATGGCCGCCACGCGCGGCTACGGCGGCAACGTCGTGACCTACGACCGCTATACGGAAGACCGCGAGCAGATCGGCCGCGAGCTGGCGGAGAAGCACGGGCTCACGCTGATCCCGCCGTACGACCATGCGGACGTGATCGCCGGCCAGGGCACGGCGGCGAAGGAGCTGTTCGACGAAGTCGGGCCGCTGGACGCGGTGTTCGCGCCGCTCGGCGGCGGCGGCCTGCTGTCCGGCACCGCGCTCGCGACGCGTGCGCTGTCGCCGCAAGCGAAGCTGTACGGCGTCGAGCCCGAAGCCGGCAACGACGGCCAGCAATCGTTCCGCAGCGGCGCGATCGTGCACATCGACACGCCGCGCACGATCGCCGACGGCGCGCAGACGCAGCATCTGGGCAACCTGACGTTCCAGATCCTGCGGCGCGACGTCGACGACATCCTGACAGCGACCGACGCCGAACTGGTCGACAGCATGCGGTTCTTCGCAACCCGGATGAAGCTCATCGTCGAGCCGACCGGCTGCCTGTCGCTCGCGGCCGCACGCAAGATGAAGGACGAACTCGCGGGCAAGCGCGTCGGCATCGTGATCAGCGGCGGCAACGTCGACCTCGCGAACTTCGCCGCACTGGTTTCCAGTCCCGCCGCATGAAATCGCCGGGGGCGCGCGCCGGCGGCTGCGGCGCGCGCTCCCGGCGCAACACCCCACCGCCTCGTTCGAACGACGAGGACGCGCGCGTTCCAGCCTCATATCGCCCCGCCACGGCCAGCCGCTTTCGTCAGATGTGAAATACGCTCCGTTGCGCCCGCGACACGCCATCCGCGAGCATTCGACGCGCGGTGACGTTTTTTCGCACCCCTGCGCGATTCGACGATTGACGTGCCGGCGTGCTCGCCCTTACGCTTGCGCACCGATGGTTCCCGGAGACGGGATCAAAAGGGAACGCAGCAGAGGCCGAGCCTCCAATCTGCGGCTGCCCCCGCAACTGTAAGCGGCGAATCCGCGCCACCACGCGCCACTGGGAAACCGGGAAGGCCGGCGCGGATGACGACCCGCAAGCCAGGAGACCTGCCATCGACCCGAGGTCCAGCAGCCGCACCGGGCGGGGTGTCCCGATGCGCCGGCACCGCCGTTGGCGGTCGCCCCGTTGCATGGACGGCCCCGACCTCTGAACGCTTCGCATGTTCATTCTTACCGCCCTCGCTTCCGCGCCGGAAGCATCGCGCCGCTGCACCGCCTGCGTGCGCGGCGCCGGCTCGCGCGCACGCCGCATCTGCAACACGACCACGCTCGCCGCATCATGAATCTTCGCCACCTTCTCGCCACGTCCGCCGCATCGGCGCTGCTCTGCCCGCTCGCGCACGCGGCCGGCGACACGGCGCCTGCCGAAGCGTCGCCGCCCGCGGCCGGCACGGAGCTGCCGACCATCGCCGTGACCGACACGCGGCGCCTGCCCGAGTCGTTCGACCAGCGCTATGCGACGACGCAGGTGCTCACGCGCGCCGACCTCGAGCGGCTGTCGCCCAGCGAGCCGAGCATCACGCAGGCGCTCGCGACGCTGCCCGGTGTGACGGTGTCGTCCAACGGCGGCCCCGGCTCGTCCGCGTCGGTCAGCATCCGCGGCTCGTCGGCGAGCCAGGTCGCGGTGTTCATCGACGGCATCCCGATCGGCTCGCCGACCACCGGCATCGCGCCGTGGGCTGACCTGCCGACCGAAGCGTTCGAGCGCGTCGAGGTGATCTCCGGGCCGGCCGCCGCGTCGTTCGGCGCGAACGCGATGGGCGGCGTCGTGCAGCTGTTCACGCGCCGCGCCGCGGGTCAGCCGAACCAGACGAGCGTGTCGTTCGGCGGCGGCTCGAACAAGACCTTCGATACGCAGCTGCGCACGTCCGGCACCGTGCCGTCCACCGGCCCGCTCGCCGCGCTCGGCGGCCTCACCTACTCGCTCGGCCTGCACGACTACAACACCGCCGGCATCGACGCCACGCAGCCAGTGCTGCCGTACCACGAGGCCGGACGCAATCCGTATCACGCGCAGGATCTCGATGCGCGTCTCGGCTATGCACGCGGCAACTGGTCGGTCTCGACGTTCGCGCTGTATCACCGCTCCGACCTGTCCTACGACAACGCAGGCTTCGCGAATCGCCAACTCGACCATCAGCTGACGACCGGCGTCGCGTTCCATCTCGACATCACGCGCGACACGCAGTTCGCGCAGTCGTTCGGTTATGCGAGCGACCGGCAGTTCCTGTATGCGAACGATCCGACCATCCCGACCGACCAGATCGATTCGCAGCGCATCAGCGTGTCGACGTCGCTCACGCATCAGGAGCACGGCTTCCGGCTGTTCGGGCTGCCGCTGTCGGGCGAGACGAAGCTGGCCTACGACTTCACGCGCGAGCAGGCGTTCCTGCCTGCCGACCTGCCGGACGGCATACCGACGCGCAACGACTCGGCGTTTTCGCTGCATCAGTCGGCGACGCTCGGCAGCGTGACGATGTTCGTCGCGGGCCGGCACGAGATCATCATGGGCAAGGCGGTGAACACGGGTAACGTCGCGCTGTCGTGGGCGATCACGCCGGTGTATGCGGCGCGCGTCTCGTACGGCAATGCGTTCCGCCTGCCGTCGTTCAACGACCTGTACTACCCCGGTTACGGCAATCCGAACCTGAACCCCGAACGCAGCGATTCGGTCGAGGCGGCGCTCGATGCGAATACGGCATACGGCACGTTCAGCGCTGCGATTTACGACACGCGCGTCAACAACCTGATCGCGTACAACCCGGCGACGTTCTCGCCGATGAACATCGGCCGCGCGCATATCCGCGGCATCGACCTGTCGTACAAGGGGACGATCGGCCGGTCGACGCCGGTCAGCATCGCGGTGGGCATCCTGAATCCGCAGGACGTGACCAACGAAAGCTGGCTGAGCCGCCGGCCGCGCCAGACCTTCAGCGCGAGCGTCGACCACACGTGGGACGAATTGCGCCTGCATGCGTTGAGTACCGGCGCCACGCTTAGCTACGGCGGCACGACGTTCGACGACCCGGCCAACACGACCTATCTGCCGTCGTACCTGAGCGTGAACCTGCGCGCGTCGTACAAGGTCAACGCGCATCTGACGGTGTCGGCCACGTTGTCGAACCTGTTCGACCGCCAGTACATGACCGCCTACGGCTACAACACGTTGGGCCGCACTGCGTTCGGCAAGATCAGCTATACGTTCTGATCGCGCCGGGTACGGCACTGGCCCGCGCGGGCGGTGCCGCATCGAGTCCTCGTGCATACGCGGTCGCGCCGCGATGCGCGTCACGCCCCTGCGACGCCACGCACGCCTGCGATCAGCTGGATCGCGCCAAATCCCGCGATCACGACCGCGGACACGCGCGCGAGTGCGTACATGAGCGCCGGCGGCATCCTGGTGCGCAGCGCGGCGCTCGTGCCGCTCAGGCACAGCCACCACGCCGCCGAACCGACGAACACGCCGCCCACCATCATCGCGACCGTCGCGCGCATTCCGCTGTCGTGCGCGCCGGCCAGCGGGCCGAGCGCCGCGAAGATTCCGACGAACGACAGGATCGTCATCGGGTTGGACAGCGTCAGGCCGAAGGTCGTGACGAAATCGCGCAGCGCGGTCGTGCGCGGCAGTTCGGCGCGCGCGGCCGGCGCAGGCGCTCCCTGCCGCGCGATGGTCCAGGCCAGCCACATGAGAAACGCGCCGCCGCCGATCTTCAGCACGACGGTCAGCATCGGAAACGCGGTGACGACGCCGGCCACACCGAGCGCGCCGAGCAGTCCGTAGAGCGCGTCGGCGCATGCGGCGCCCAGGCCCGTCGCGAACCCCGCTTGAAAGCCCCGGCTCAGGCTGCGCTGGATGCACAGCATGCCGATCGGGCCGACCGGCAGCGCGATCGACAACCCGATCACGACGGACTTGATGAACAGCATGACCGGCTCCCGGCGATGTGTGATGACTGGAGAAAGCATCGTATGGAAAATCCGATCGCCGCTGAAGCCGGTTTTTAAGGAAAAATGGCGCTTTCACCTTAAAAACTCCGACGCGATGGACGAACTCGACTGGAAGCTGATCGCGCTGCTGCAGGCCAACGGCCGCATCAGCTATACGGAACTCGCGCGGCAGGTTCACCTGTCCGTGCCGGCGGTGACGGAGCGCGTGAAGCGTCTCGAGTCGACCGGTGTGATCGGCGGCTACACGGCGCGCATCGATCCGGCCGCCGCCGGCTATCCGGTCAGCGCGCTGATCGGCATCACCGTGCCGCAGCCGGCGAAGGCGAAATTCCTGAAGCTGCTGGAGACGATCCCCGAAGTGGTCGAGTGCCATCACGTGACCGGCGCCGACTCGTACGTGATGCGCTTCGTCGCGGTCAGCATGGCGCATCTCGAACAGTTGATCGAGCGCGTCAATCTGTATGGGGAAACGCGCACGTCGATCGTGATGTCGACGCCGTTGCCGGCGCGCGGGCTCGCGCGGCCGGCCGTCGCGAGCGATTTTCCGGCGAGGCGGTGAAGCGGTTTCGGCAGGCGTGGGGGAACGTGGGGGCAAGTCGCGCGATGTGAGCTGTGAGATGCGAGAGGCATCGCGCCCACAGCGGCCGCCCGTGCATCGGCGTTTCATCGCAACGCGCGCAGCGCGTCGCCAACGCCCGCCGCGCGCCTCACACCAGCAGCGTCGCGATCGCCCACCCGATCAACACCGCCCCGAGCGCGCGGCCGGCGCGCTCGCCGCCGGGCAGCACCTTTTCGACGAGCACGACGAGCGACAGCGTGACGATCCACACGACGTTCATCACGCCGCCGACGAACAGCAGCGTCATCAACATCCAGCAACAGCCGACGCAATACGCGCCGTGACGCATGCCGAGCACGAACACGCCCCACATCCCCGGCCGCCAGTGGGTCGCAAGAAAGCGTACGGGCGAGCGGCATTGCCGCAAGCACGCGCGCTTGAGCGGCGAGAACTGATACGCGCCGGCCAGCGCCAGCACGATCGCCGAGAGCGCGGCGCTCTTCGACCACAGCATCAGGCCGGAGATCAACCCGGCCGGCTGCAACAGCATCTGCAGCGTCGCCGCTGCGACCGAGAACGCGAACCACGCGGCGAGATAGCCGGCCAACAGGCACGCGGACGACCACGCCGAGCCGTCCCGCCGCCCGCCGCTTTGCCGCAGCACGCGCCGGTACAGCAGCACGAGCGGCACGGCGCCGGGCGTCATCATCGCGATCATCATCACCCACCACATCAGGATCACGGTCGCCGCCGACGGATCCATGCGGCCGATGCCGCCGGCCAGTCGATGCGGAAACAATGCGACCGCCGTCATGTCGAGCGCCGACATGCCGGTCCCCGCGCCGGTCCACAGATAGCTCCAGCAGGCGGCGACGAGCGCGGCCATGCCGAGCAGCGTGACCACGCGCTCGCGCCCGAATAGCTCGTCGACCGGGATCATGCGCTGGCGCGATGCCGGACCACCCCGTGGTTGTTCAGATGCAGCCGCGCGAACTGCGCATAGCTGCGCTCGAGGTCCAGCGCGATGTGCCCGTGCGAGCGGCCGGTGCCCGAGCCGATTTCGGCCAGTTCGTATTCGAAGCCGTGCGGCAGATCGATCCGTGCGCGGTGCTCGGCGCCCGTCACCGGATTGCGGATCGGTTCGCCGACCACGTCGAACACGCCTTCGACACTGATGCGCCCACGGCGCGCATCGACGTCGACGTCGAAATCGATCTTCGCGAAGATCGGCTCGAACGCCTGCTCGAGCGTTGCCGCGAACACCGCGAACATCGTCGCGAACGGATCGGTATCCTGACCGGTCATGATCTTCAGCACGGCGTCGCACTGTGCGGGGCTCGCACGCGCGTCGACGATCGGCTGGCAGCGGCCGCGCCCTTCGTGAATCGGCCCCGGCCACTGAAATACGACCGCGATGCGCACGCCGTCGAGCACCACGTCGCCGTAGTAGCCGCTGTCGATCGCAATCGCACCCATCGCTTCGCAGCGGCCATGGGTCGGCAGCGAATTGAACTGGCAGGGACAACCGTATGAACAATTGCAGTTCATCAGCTCGGTTCCCCGAATCTCCCACGGCGTCATGGCTCACCTCGCGCGGTCGACGGTACGTGATGCTTCGAATCTAGTGCACCGGATAGGCGAAAGCAAAGGACGCGCGAGCCGCACCGCAGCACCGGCCCGACGACGGACGCGCAGCGCGACACATACGTGCCCGGATGCGCCTCGGATACCTGCGCGCCATGTCCGACGAATGCCGACGCCCGGCTGCAACGTCGCGAATGCGGGCACCGCGCGGCGTTCCCGGTTCATACTGTCACGCTGTCGACGATCGTCCGACCGTCGCCGTCCAGGATGCCGTCATGCGCTTGCAAAGTGCGTTGCTGTTTCTCATCGGCACCCTGCTCACCGCGGGCGGCTACGGAGCGACCTTCCTGCTGTCGATGCGGTTTCACGAGATGGGCGGCAGCGATCTCGACACCGGCGCGGCGCTCGCCGCCGCGACCGTCGGCACCTTCGCCGGCCTCGCGGTAGTCGGCTGGTGTGCGCGCCTGCTCGGCGCCGCGCGGCTCGCCGCGCTGTGCGCGCTGTGCATCGGCGCGGGCGTCGCGGGCTTCGCGCTGGTCGGGCGTGCGCCGTACATCGATCTTCCGTCCGGGTTCCTGGTCGGCTTCGGCTGGGGCGCGTTTCACCTCGCCGCACCGATGATGCTGGTCGAGCGGATCGCCGGCGCGGCCCGAACCGAATGGTTCTTTCGGTCGGCGACGTTCCAGATGACCGGCGTCGGCGCAGCGCCGGCTTTCGCGGCATATGCAATGCGCGCACTCCACTGGTCGATCGACGACACGCTCTATGCGGTGGGCGCGCTGTGCGTGCTCGGCGCGCTGCTGCTCGAAGCATTCGGACGCCTGCATCCTCGGCCGCCCG
This sequence comes from Burkholderia sp. B10, assembly GCF_004368385.1. NCBI lineage: Bacteria > Pseudomonadati > Pseudomonadota > Betaproteobacteria > Burkholderiales > Burkholderiaceae > Burkholderia > Burkholderia sp. B10. The sequence continues at coordinate 15,074 of NZ_PQMX01000040.1, forward strand.
CCGCCGTACGCGGCGGCCGTTGGGTACGCGAACTTCGCGCGATATCGCGCACGCGCGCTGCCGCGCCGATCGCGATGATCGCGCTCGGCACCTGCGTGTTCGCCGGCCTGATGACGTTCCAGATGTCGCTGATGCCGGACCCGCACGCGCGCGCCGGCACATTCTTCAGCGTTTATACGATGGCGGTGTTGACCGCGCGCTGGCTGCTCGGGCGTTGGGCCCGTCACGCAAACGCCGACACCGCGACGAAGAGCCTCCTCGCGATGATGCTGCTCGGTGCGCTCGCGATGTTCGGCGCATCCGCTCACCCGTCGCTCCAGTCGCTCGCCGCGGGGCTGCTCGGCGCGGGATATGGTCTTGCGTATCCGGTGATTCAGGCGCAGGCGCTGGAAGGATGCGCGGCCGAGCAACAGCACGGCGTGCTGACGTGGTTCGTCGCCGCGTACTTCGTCGGCACGTTCGGCTTTCCGTCGATCGGCGGCTGGGTGATGGTTCACGCGGGCAAAGGCGTGTTGCTGATGCTGATCTCGAGCTGCGCGCTCGCCGCGCTGTCGCTCGCGATTCTGCACGACCGGCCGGTCTCGGCGCGCCCGCAGTGAGCGGCCGGAGGACGCGCCGGTTAACCGGCTTTCCTCCGCGCGCGTGCGACGGCGAGCCACGCCATCGCCGCGCCGGCGGTCCATGCGCAGGTCAGCAGCAGGTCGACGTTCATCATCCGTTCGAAGTTCGAGTCGTTCTCGAAGCTGCAACGGCGGCTGCCAAGAAATTCGATGCAACCGCTGACAATCCACTGAACGTGCATGAACACGTGATAAATGGCGAAGGCCGAAGCGATGACGGCGACGCGCAGACGTAAGGTCGTTTTCATTCGGCGCCGGAGGCGGTGGCTGATCTGACGACGATCTTATGACAGCGGCGTCGCGGCTGGCAATCGATCGGAGACGGACGTCTCGATCCGCGTGCACCGCGGCCGTTCGCCATCGGCATATACCCCGAGACGATCTTCGCTCGAACGCGCGAGAACTCGGCAACGGTAATGGACGCGTGGCGCGACGCCCTCTCGCAGCATTGCCGGCAGCCGTGGAAATCGAAGTCGATGCACCGTTTCCCTGGCGCGCGATGCTGCCATGCAGCGACGTGCGGCGGGCACGCGGTTTGCCCGGGCGTGCACACCGTTTTCACGCGCTCCGCACCGGCCTGCTGACACCATGCTGGCAGCAGGCGGTCGCTACGCTCACGTGATTTCCCGTCGAGGAAGGCCCCATGCCCGATACCGGAAAACGCACCGCTGCTGCCGGCCGCGTTGCCACGCGCCGCGGCGTGACGCTCGTGACCCTGTGCATCGCCGTGCTGGTGGCGCAGGTCGATACGGCCGTCGTCAATCTCGCGACGCGCGCGATCGGCGCGTATTTCCACGCGGGCGTCGGCGCGCTGCAATGGGTCGTCGACAGCTACAACCTCACCTACGCGGTGCTGCTGTTGAGCGGCGGGCTGCTGGCCGACCTTTACGGTCGGCGGCGGATCTTCATCGCGGGCGCGGCGGTGTTTAGCGTCGCGTCGCTGTTGTGCGCGCTCGCACCGTCGGTCGCGGTGCTGATCGCCGCGCGTGCGCTGGCCGGCGTCGGCGCTGCGCTGCTGCTGCCGGCGTCGCTCGCGATCGTTCGCGTCGTGTGGCGCGGTCCGGTGGAGCGCGGCCGCGCGCTGGGCGTATGGGCCGCCTGCAACGGCGTGGCGATGGCGATCGGCCCGACCCTCGGCGGCGTGCTGATCCGACATTTCGGATGGCGCAGCATCTTCTTCGTGGTCGTGCCGCTGAGCGTCGCGGCGATTCTGCTCGCGATTCGCGCCGTGCCCGAGTCGTCGGATTCGCGCGGCCGGCACTTCGACGGCGGCGCGCAAGTGACGGGTGCGCTCGCGCTGGGCTCGCTCGCGTATGCGGCGATCGTGTTTCGCGATGCGCGGATCGGCAGCACGATCGCGGGCTGTGTCGCGATCGCGTCGTTCATCGGCTTCGTCGCGATCGAACGGCGCCACGGCGACGCCGCGCTGGTGCCGCTCGACCTGTTCCGCGCCGGTGCGTTTCGCGGCGCGATCGCCGCGACCACCGGAATGACGTTCGGCATGTACGGCGTACTGTTTCTGCTGCCGTTGATGTGGCAGAGCACCGGCCGCCTCGATTCGACCGGGGCCGGTCTCGCGCTGCTGCCGATGGCGCTGGTGTTCGTCGCCGTGTCGCCGTGCTCGGGGCGCTTGTCGGAACGCATCGGCACACGGACGACGACGGCAGGCGGCGTCGCGGTGATCGCATGCGGGCTCGCGGCGATCGGCGCGTCGGCCGCGTCGCCGCAGCTGCTCGGCGCCGAAATCGGCCTGGCGCTGACAGGGCTCGGGATGGGGATCGCGACAGGCCCGCTGATGACCGTCGCCGTGGGTGCGGTGGACGCGGCGCGCTCGGGCACCGCGAGTGCGCTCGTCAACGTCGCGCGGATGACCGGCGCGACGCTCGGGATCGCGGTGCTCGGCACGCTGTTCGCGGTCGCGCATGGCGGCGTCGCAGGCTTGCGCGTGGCGATGCTGGTCGGCGCCGCGGTGCAGCTTGCGGGCGCGGCCGGATCGGCAATTGCTGTGCGGGGTGTGGAGCGGGCGGCGTGATGCCGTGGAGCGCGTTACGGAGGGTCGCGGCGCCGCTATGGCGTGCAGCGCGACCGCGCATGCCGATGAGTGTACGGGGCGACGTCCGCGCGCGGAGCAGCGCGCGACCTGCGGCCCACTACGGCCCACATACGGCCACACGCGGGCATTCGATCGGGTGCACGACGCGAATCGCGCGGCTCGTCCCGCTGCCCGCCTGCGGCCCGGTGGCCCGGCCGCTAGTCGCGACCGGACGTAATTGCGGTCGGAGCAGCGTGGCGCGCCCGACCGTTACGACTTAGCGGCGCGCTTGACCGGCGCGCGGCGGACGCGGCGAATTCGCGTCCTTGTGACGGAAGTTGATGCGCCCCTTCGTCAGGTCGTACACCGACAGTTCCAGCGTGACACGGTCGCCGGCGAGAATGCGGATGTGATTCTTGCGCATGCGCCCCGACGCGTATGCGCCGACCACGACGCCGTTTTCGAGCGTCACACGGTATTTGCTGTCCGGCAGCACTTCGTCGACGATCCCGTCGAGTTCCAGCAGTTCTTCTTTTGCCAAACCAATTCCTCCAGACAAGGTGAATGACCGCGACGGCTGCGCGTTCGTCGGCGCCGTACCCGGTAACGGGACGGCAGCCGGCGGATGCCGGGATTCCAGTCGTTCGGACGGGCGACGCGCCCGTCCTGCAAGCAGAGCCCGGTGCGATGCGATGATCGGGCGGTCGATGGCGGTGATGCGAGCAGCACCGCGCGAAGTCAGGACCGCGCCGCGTGCAGCGTGGCGACGGTCTACTCGGGTTGCAGCACGGCCGCTCGCGACGCGGCGAACGCATCGCGAGGGCATTGGATCGCACGTCGTATCGACATGCGAAGGATGAAGGAAGCACACGACCGATGCATCGCGCGATTTCGCGATGCATCGGTCGTGTGCGTCGAATGCGCAGCACGCCGGCGCGAGCCGGCGTCCGTGCGCGATCCGTGGCGCGGCGGCCGCCCTGGGGCGACCGCTGCCGACACGGCTTACTGCGGCGTGATGCTCGATGCTTGCAGACCCTTCGGGCCGCGCTTCACTTCGTAGCTGACCTTCTGGCCTTCGGCGAGGGTCTTGAAGCCCGTGCCGCGAATTTCCGAGAAATGGGCGAACAGATCGTCGCCGCCGTTATCCGGGGAGATGAAACCAAAGCCCTTGGTTTCGTTGAACCACTTGACGGTACCGGTATCCACAAATACTTCCTTAACACAAATGAAAAGACATGCGCCCGTGACGGGCACAGAAAGAATCAAAGAGGGAGAGACCAACGTGCACCGCACGACATCGCGCGGCCAATGATGAGCAATCGGACTTCTTGAAGACTTCGGCCTCAGACACTACGCGGTAGTGAGCGATACGTCAAGCTCTTTCGGTGAGACCGGCGGGCGAGACGCGTGCTTGCGCGTTGCCCGACAGGCGTCGGCCGCGTGGTGACGCGGGGTACGCGCCTCGCTTTTCGGTGGCAGCGGCGTGCGGGCCCGGGCCGAACGCGCGACGCAACCGCGGCGACTCGCGATCCCGCGCGCGCTGCGCTCGCATCGGCCGCGCGACCACATCGCATCGATTACACTCGTGCCACCCGATGCGCGCCGAATCCGAGCGGCACGCACCGGGCGTCGAGCTTCCCGGGTCTCATAACCACAACAGGAGCCACCATGCGCCGCCCGCTTCGTTCGGTCTTGCCCTGCATCGCCGCCGCCGCGACGTTCGCCGCCACGCCCGTTTCATCGCCCGCCTGCACGCGGGTCGTGTATCTGGGTGCGGACGACGACGTCATCACGGCCCGCTCGATGGACTGGAAACAGGACATCGCCACGAACCTCTACATCCTGCCGCGCGGCATCGAGCGCAGCGGCGAGGCCGGGCCGAACTCGCTGAAATGGGTGGCCCGATACGGCAGCGTCGTCGCGACGGGCTACGACGTGTCGACCACCGACGGGATGAACGAGAAGGGGCTCGCGGCCGAGTTGCTCTGGCTCGTCGAATCGAAATACCCGGCGTTCGACCGGAATTCCAAACCGGGCCTGACCATTGCGGCATGGGCGCAGTACGTGCTCGACAACTTCGCGACCGTTGCCGAAGCGGTCAGCGCGCTCGAGAAGGAGCCGTTCACGATCGTCACCGACAACGTCCCTGGAGAACAGCGGCTCGCCACCCTGCACCTGTCGATGTCGGACGCCACCGGCGACAGCGCGATCGTCGAGTACATCGACGGCCGGCAGGTCATCCATCACGGCCGGCAGTATCAGGTCATGACGAACTCGCCGACGTTCGATGCGCAGCTCGCGCTGAACGCCTACTGGAAGCAGATCGGCGGCACGGTCTGGTTACCGGGGACCAATCGCGCGGCCGACCGGTTTGCGCGCGCGTCGTTTTACATCGACGCGATACCCAAGAGCGAAGATCCGGGCATCGCACTCGCGAGCGTGTTCAGCGTGATCCGCAACGTGTCGGTCCCGTACGGCATCACGACACCGGACGAGCCGAACATCTCGTCGACGCGGTGGCGCACCGTTGCCGACCACAAGCGCATGCTCTATTTCTTCGAATCGGCGCTGACGCCGAACACCTTCTGGATCGATCTCAAGAAAGTCGACTTCGCCGCCGGTGCGCCGGTCAAGCGCCTCGACCTCGGCAAAGAGCAGCGCAATACGTTCAGTGGGGAGGTTTCCGCCGCGTTCCGTCCGGCCAGGCCGTTTCCGTTTCTCGGGCTCGGCGCCGCGCAGGCGCGCTGACACCGCGTCGCACGCGGCTCGACACGGGCGGCATGGTCCATGGCTACCCGCGATGGGCTCGCTCACAATACGCGCGAACGGTAACGGCCCGCGTCGGCTCCGTGCTGAGCGCAGCGCTTCGGTTGTGAAGAATCCGCTTTCCGCGCGCGTGCGCCAGCTTCCTCGAAGCGCGCCGACCCGCTGCGTGCAGCGCCATGCGCCACCCGCAGCGGGCCTCCCCGGCACGACATCCCGCAAGCAAGCTTGCTGTTTGACGGAGCGAACCTGTAGCCCGTTCATGTCGCCGATACGACGCAACCTGCGTCCGACACGAACCGCCGCGATCCTGCGGCTCGATCCGATACCCCGATATTTCGATGTCGTTTTGCGCCGCTCCCGCGATTCGTCGTTGCCATCTGTCGCGGTGTCGAGCGGCACGGGCATCATCGCAAGGCACGTGCCAGGCGGCGCAGACCGTTGCGGCGCAAGCATCGCCGTTGAACGTAGGCTGTCGTTCGGCAGCGCAGCCGATGGAAATGTTGCAGGAACGCATCCGTTTCCGGCCAGTCACGGGCGGCGGCGCGGTGCAGCGGCCGTGGCTCGTACTGCAACGCGCGAAGACAAGCTCGCGCGGCAGCATTCGTCGGGGAAAAGCGTTTCATCGATGTGACAACGGGCGATGGCTCGGGGCGAAGCGGAAACGAATCGCGCGGACGATGCGCACGCAACCAGTCTGCGGGAAACGAATCGGCATGCACGGGTACGCATCCGGTGCCAGGCCCGCCCGTCGGAGCGACGCAGATCCGGCATTGCCGAAGTGAGGCTGCGGGTCGGGCTTGCGCGTCCGACGCCCGTTCGCGCCCGCGCACGTCGTGCGCTCTACGCCGGCCGGCCCGCAACCGCGCGGCGGCGGCCGGCGACATTCGGATCGTCCACCACCGCGCATGCCGCGAACCGCACGGCGCGATCGACCAGCATCCACCCAGCGCTCATGTGCACCGCATGATCGCCGCGGCTTTCCGGCGCCGTCCGGAATCGGTACCATCGTGGTCTCGTCAACCGGCGCACGCGCCGACGCGCCCGCCGCGGCCGCGCCAACCTGCGCGTCGCCGGCCATCGCTCGCCCAATTCCTTCATGTCCCGCGAACCCTCACACGCCGCGCTGCTGTGGATCGTCGCCGCCGCGTTCTTCATGCAGTCGCTCGACACGACGATCGTCAACACCGCCCTGCCGTCGATCGCGCACAGCCTGCACGCATCGCCGCTGGCGATGCAGCCGGTCGTGGTCGCGTACACGCTGACGATGGCGATGCTCACGCCCGCGTCGGGCTGGCTCGCCGACCGGTTCGGCACGCGACGCGTGTTCTCGGTCGCGATCCTGATGTTCTCGCTCGCATCGGTCGCCTGCGCCGCGTCGCACTCGCTCGGCCAGCTCGTGCTCGCACGCGCCGTGCAAGGCGTCGGCGGCTCGATGCTGCTGCCGATCGGGCGGCTCGCCGTGTTGCGGCGCGTGCCGGGCGAGCGGTACGTCGCGGCGATCGCGTTCGTGTCGACCGCCGCGCAACTCGGGCCGATCGTCGGGCCGACGCTCGGCGGCTGGCTCACGCAGGCGATCTCATGGCACTGGGTGTTCATCGTCAACGTACCGGTCGGCATGCTCGGTTTCGTCATGGTGCAGCGCTTTCTGCCGCACGATCGGGCGGCCCGACCGCCGCGCTTCGACTTCGCCGGCTGTGCACTGCTGTCGGCCGCGATGATCGCGCTGTCGCTCGCGATCGATCCGCCGATGGCCGCACACCGCGCCGCGTGGGCCGCCGGCCTTGCCGCGCTCGGCGCGGCGAGCGCGCTCGCCTATCTGCCGCACGCGCGCCGCCGCGTGCAGCCGCTGTTCCGGCTCGGCCTGTTTCGCGAGCCGAATTTCGGCGCAGGGCTGCTCGGCAACCTGCTGTGCCGGATCGGCACGAGCGCGGTGCCGTTCATGCTGCCGCTGCTGATGCAGGTGCAGCTCGGCTACACGCCGCTGCAGTCAGGCACGATGATGTTGCCGGCCGCGATCGCCGGCGTGATCGCGAAGCGCTGGATCGCGCCGCTCGCGAAACGGTTCGGCTATTCGGCGTTCCTCGTCGTGAACACGGCAATCGTCGGCACGGCGATCGCCGGATTCGCGCTGGTGTGCGCGCAGCCGGCGCCGGCGCTGGAGATCGCGCTGCTGATCGTGTTCGGCGCGGCCAACTCGATGCAGTTCGCCGCGATGAACGCGGTGACGCTCAAGGGGCTGTCGCACGCCGACGCGAGCAGCGGCAACAGCCTGTTCACGATGATGCAGATGCTCGCGATGGCGCTCGGCGTGTCGATCGGCGGCGGGCTGGTGAACCTGTTCGCGCGGCAATCGGGCGCGATGGCGAGCGGTTTCATGCTGTCGTTCGTCTGCATGGGCACGGTTACGCTGCTGTCGTCGGTCGTGTTCCGTCGCATCGACGCCGGCGCGTCGCCGACGCCCGCCGCATCGCGGCCGTCCGCGTGAGCGACGGCGCGGCTGAGTCGTGCCGCAAATGGTCAGCGGCGCAGCCGGCTTCGGCGTCGCAAGACGTCGGTTCGCACGACGATCTGGCCGCCTATCGCGCGTTCCGGCTCGCCCCCGAGCCAAAGCGAGCGCAGCCGTTCATCGCACGCCAGAACGTAATGAAATTGACGGCTTAATGAAAGGCGTCGCAGCACCGTCCATCTGCGGAAGTGACCGAATCGACCGACGCGACCGCACCGCCGTCCAACGCTGCAAGCAGGAAAACTGATCGCGACACCGCCGTTGAACCTCCGGCGACCGGCACGCGCGACGCTGCCATCCGAAGCATCCCGTCCACGTGTCGAAAGTCGTCTGTCACACCGCGGCAAAACTGCGCTTCGACAATGCGTGGCACCGGATTCCCGCTCGTTTCCGGCCGCTCCTCCGGGCGTGCATGCGCACGGCCGGACGGTTCCGCCTTGCGCGTGTCATCCAACGAAAATCCGATCATGTCGAACCAGGACACCTTCACCGCCGAGTCGAACGAATCGAACGCGTCGAACGAGCCGGCCGCTTCCGTGTCGCGTCGCGGCTTCCTGAAACTGGCCGGCGTCTCCAGCCTCGCCACCGCGGCGAGCGGCCTCGGCGCTGCACGCGCGGCCGCCGCGACGCCGGACGGCACCCCCGAGCAGGTGCATCTGACGTGGGGCAACGACCCGAGCTCCGAAGTCGCGATCTCGTGGGCGTCGCTCGCGCCGGCCGTCAACCCGCGCGCATGCATCGTCGCCGACGGCGAACCGGCACGCACCGTGCACGGCGTGCAACGCATCTACACCGACGGCCTGAACGGCGAAACGGTGTTCACCTACCACGCGCGCGTGCATGGGCTCAAGCCGAACACGCGCTATCGCTACGAGCTCACCGCCGACAACGACAGCAACGCCGCGCAGCCGTTCGCCGCGACGTTCGCAACCGCTCCGCGCGGGCGCGCGCCGTTCCGCTTCACGAGCTACGGCGACCTCGCGACGCCGAACGGCGCGTGGGTGCTGTCGTCGCCGCAGAGCCGCTTCGCGGTGCAGGCCGTCGAGCAATTCCAGCCGCTGTTCCACCTGCTGAACGGCGACCTCTGCTACGCGAACCTGAACCCCGCGCACCAGCCCGAGGTATGGCGCGACTTCGGCAACAACAACCAGTCGTCGGCCGCGAACCGGCCGTGGATGCCGTGCCCCGGCAATCACGAGATCGAGTTCAACAACGGCCCGCAAGGGCTCGACTCGTATCTCGCGCGCTACCAGCTGCCCGAGAACGGCACGCGCTTTCCGGGCCGCTGGTACAGCTTCCGCGTGAGCTCGGTCCTGTTCATCTCGCTCGACGCCGACGACGTCGTCTACCAGGACGCCGCCGCCTTCGTCGCCGGCCCCGCGCCGCTGGTGCCGGCCGCGAGCACCGGCCACGCGCCGATCGAGCCGGGCACGTCGTTCTACGTGCGCGGCTACAGCAACGGCGAGCAGACGCGCTGGCTCGAGCACACGCTGCGCCACGCGGCGCACGACGACGACATCGACTGGATCGTCGTGCAGATGCATCAGGACGCACTGAGTTCGTCGAAGACGGGCAACGGCTCCGACAAGGGCATCCGCGAAGCGTGGCTGCCGCTGTTCGACCGCTACGGCGTCGATCTGGTGCTGTGCGGCCACGATCACGACTACGAGCGCAGCTACCCGGTGCGCGGCTGCAATCACCGCGCGGGGGTCGACGCCTCGACCGGCGAAGTGGTCGAAACGCTGCAGCCGCGCCCGGTCGGCCCGGCCGACCCGGACCGCACCACGTTCGACACGAGCGCCGGCACGATCCATCTGATCCTCGGCGGCGGCGGCACCAGCGCGCCGCTCGACGTGTACGGAGAAAACCCGGCGACCGGCTACGCGCAGGCGAAGGTCTTCACGAAACCGAACCGGCCGGTGCCCGGCACGGCGCCGAACACGTTCGTGCGCAAGCCCGCCGACGCGCTCGAGGACGCGATCTGGTCGGCGCGACGCGATACGGGCACCGGTTACGGGATCGCGGTGTTCGACCACGATCCGGGCAAGCCCGGCGGCCACACGACGATCACGATGCGCTACTACCATGCGCCCGGTGCGGACCAGCACCCGAGCCCGCAGTACGAGCTGTTCGAGACGATCGAGTTGCGCAAGCAGCGCCGCGAGCATTGATCCGGTGGCCGCACGCCGCGCAGCGCGGCGCTGCGGCCTCGCGCCGACGCTGCGGACGGTCGCGCGGCATACGCGCGATGACTCATCGGCACGGCGTGACGATCCGCGCGATGCCGATCGTCACGCACCGTGCCGCGCGCTAGTTGCGCGATTCGACCGCGATACGCACGGCGAGGCCGGCCAGCACGGTGCCCATCAGCCAGCGTTGCGTGCGCGCCCACAGCGGCCGGCCGGCGAGGAAGCCGGCGATCGAGCCGGCCATGCAGGCAATCAGCGCGTTGATGCTGACGCTCACCGTGATCTGCACGCAGCCCAGCGCCAGCGATTGCGCGAGCACACTGCCGTATGCGGGCGAAATGAACTGCGGCAGCAGCGATAGGTACATCACCGCGATCTTGGGGTTCGCCAGGTTCGTGACGAAGCCCATTGCGAAGAGTCGCGCGCCGCTGTCGTGCGGCAGTTGCCGGACCTCGAACGCGGAGCGACCGCCGGGCCGCAGCGCCTGCCACGCGAGATACAGCAGGTATGCGGCGCCGCAGAAACGCAGCGCGTCATACGCGTACGGCACCGTCAGCAACAGCGCGGTGATGCCGAATGCCGCGCAGAACATGTAGAACACGAAGCCCAGCGCGACGCCGCCGAGCGACACGAGCCCGGCGCGGCGGCCCTGGCAGATCGAGCGCGAGATGAGGTACAGCATGTTCGGGCCGGGCGTGAGCGCCATGCCGAGCGATACGAGTCCAAACGCAATCAGGGTGGGCAGCGTCGGCACGGCGGGCTCCTTGCGCGATATCGGGTGACGGGTGAACGTCGAACAATGTAGTGCATGTCGGCCTGCGTCGGCATGAATAAACTGCAAGCCTCTGATGAGCAGTCTGCATCGCGCGGGCCGGCGCCCTACTTCGCCTTCTTCGCCCGCGTACGGACGGTCTTCCCGGTCCTGGCACGCTGCGCGTCGACCAGCCCCACGAATTCGTCGACGACCGCGTTGCCGGCCGCCTTCCACGCCAAGCGCACGGACCGGTGCAGCCGCGGCGACAGCTCGAGCACGCGACCGCCGAAGCGCGAGTACGTGAGCGTGATGCGCGGAACGATCGAGACGCCCATCCCGGCTTCCGCCATCGACAGGATCGTGCGCATCTCGACCACGTTGAACGCCGCGCGCAGCGACGCGCCGTTGCGCGCGAAGTAATCCGCGATCACCGGCCCGCAGCCGGCCTTCGAGAAGATGAAGGGCAGCGCGGCGAGCCGCTTCGGCGACACGCTGTGGCGGCCTTCGAACAGGTCGGGCGCCGTCACCGCGACGAACTCCTCGTCGAGCAGCGGCAGCGTGTTCGGGAACGTCTTCGCGCCGGCGACCACGCCGATGTCGGCCGTCCCATCGTCGATCCAGCCTTCGACCTCCGCATCGGTGCCTTCGAGCAGCACCGCGGTCACGCCCGCGTGCGCGGCTTTCAACGCCTCCAGCGCCGGCACGACGAAGGCAAGCGACACGCTCGGCAGCGACGCGACCACCAGCCGGCCTTCGAGCTTGCCGCGCGACAGCGCGAACTGCTGGCGCAGCGTATGCGCGTCGCGGACGACGTTCTGCACGTACGGCCACAGGCGTTCGCCGGAAGCGGTCAGCACGACCGGCTGGCGGTCGCGCAACAACAGCTTGACGCCGGTGAGGTCCTCGAGCTCGGTCAGCGCGTGGCTGATCGCGGACTGACTGCGGCTGAGCCGCTCGGCCGCGGCCGTCAGCGAACCGAGTTCGACGACGGCCGCCAGCGCCTGCAACTGCGCAAGCGTCATCTGGTTTCCTTGTTTCGATGCGTGAACCGTCTGCATGATACGGTTGATTCGCATGAACCGGATCGAAGCGGCGCTGCAGCATGTGCGCGATGCCGGCGCGGCTCGGGTAACATGCGGCGTCGCATCGGGCCGCGCGCTGCAACAGCACGGCCCGGCTCGATCCGACAACCCGACAACACGACAACACGACAACCGCGTGCACGCGCGCACGCGTCGGCAATCGACATGAATCTGACGGAAGGTGTGCTGGTATCCGCCCTGCACGGGCTCTCGCTGCCCGATCTGGCCGGCATCGCGGTTGCGCTGCTGCTGGGCGGCATGGTCAAGGGCATCACGGGCATCGGCGTGCCGCTGGTGGCGATGCCGATCCTCAGCCAGTTCCTGCCGATTCGCGATGCGGTGCTGCTGCTGTCGATGCCGATCATTCTGGGCAACATCCCGCAGGCGCTGGAAGGCGGCCAACTGCTGGCCACCGCGCGCAAGATCGCCGCGCCGATCGTCGGCACGGTACTCGGCAACATCGTCGGCGTCGTCATCCTGCTGGCGATGAACGCGCGTCACGCGCAGGCCGCATCGGGCCTGCTGCTGATCGTCGCCGCCGCGCTGATGCTGAGCGCGCCGAAGCTGACGCTGCCGCCCGCATGGCAACGGCCGGTCGGCTTCGTGCTGGGTTTCGGCGCCGCGCTGATGGAGAGCATCGCGTCGGTGCCCGGCCCGCTGCTCGCCACGTACCTCATTTCGGCGGGCGCGACCGGCCGCGCGTTCACGAAGCAGATCGCGATCATCCTCGTCGTGTCGATCGTCACGCTGATCACGACGTTCAGCGGCGCCGCGCATGCGAGCGGCGCGGACCTCGCGATCTCGACCGCGGCCAGCGTTCCCGCGATCGCCGGCATGTGGCTCGTCCGGCCGCTGCGCGACAGGATGTCGCCGCGCGTGTTTCGCACGGTCGTCCTGCTGTTCGTGCTGGCCGCCGCCGCGCAGATGATCTGGAAATCGGCCGTGCTGCGGCCTGCCGCTGCGCCGACGGCTCATGCCGATCGCGCGCGCGTCGACGGAAAATGACGGCCGCCGCGCGCCGCGCGGTTCATTGGATCGCCGCACGCGCGAGATCCGGATTGCCGCGCTACCGCCATCCGGCCTCGATCCGCAACACGCGTTAGACTGTCCGGCATGGAACCATGCCGTTACTGCCACCGAATCCGCGATGAATGGGATTGCCACGGCGACGAGTGTCGCCTCGCGATCGCGAAGGCACTACGCCGGCAGCGCGCGGGCTTGCCGATGGTGCCAGATCGCATCCGCAACGAACTGCCGTCGGACGCGCCGACCCAGCAGGTGATCGCGGTCCTGTCGCGCCAGCGTCTGCGCGCGCGCCGCGGCAACGAGGAACGCCGCGAGCGCAAGGAAATCGACGACGCGGACGGCGTCTGAAACGGGCCGCTGGCCTCCGCCGTCCACCGTCGACCCGCGTGGGATGCATGCGGGGACGAATCCCGTTTCGCCTTCGTTTGCGCCCGCGATTATTGCCCTCACCAAAAGAATCTTTCGTCGAAACCCGCGTTTACCCTGAATCTTCCGACGCCTACGATGTAATCAATCGCTCACGACACGGTGTCGCCGGCGAACTCAATAGAACATCGGAGGTCATCATGAAGTCGCTCGTTTCCGCAGTCGTTGCCGCTGTCGCCCTGTCCGCTTCGGTCGGCGCATACGCGCAAAGCACCGTCACCCGTGCGCAGTTGCGCAACGAACTGGTTCAACTCGAACACGCAGGCTACACGCCGAGCCAGTCGAGCCCGCACTATCCTGCCGACATCCAGGCCGCGCAAGCCCGCGTACATGCGGTCGACGACAGCGGCTACGGCGCACAGCCGGCTGCGGTAGTCGAAGGCGGCGCACCGGCGGCAGTCAAGGTGCGCCCGGCACACGACTCGGTCTATTTCGGCCACTAAGCGTGCCGCCGCGCGCATCGCGCGGCCGACGCAGATCCGGCGAGCCCGTCGCGAGACGGGCTCGCGCCGTTTCATCGTCGGGCTTCCACTGCCCGGGGACCGCGCTCAGCAGCCGTCCTCGGCCGCCGCGCGCTGCGCGCCGTCGGCGGCGCCTCCGCTGCCCAGCAAGGTCTGATACCGCACGCATGCGCTCTGCGCCGACGCCTTCGCCGCGTACATCGCCGCGTCGGCCTTCACCAGCAGTTCCTCGGCCGATGTGCCGTCGGCCGGATACTCGCTGACGCCGATGCTCGCGCCCACCGCCAGCTGCCGGTCGCCGAACTCCATCTCCTGCGCCATCACGATCTGGATACGCGACGCGATCTCGTCGATGACCGTCGGCGAGCGCACGTCGGCGATCAGCACGATGAATTCGTCGCCGCCGAGCCGCGCCGCCATGTCGCCGGTGCGCAGCACCTGAGTCAGCCGCGTCGCGACGGCAACGAGCGCGCGGTCGCCGGCCGCGTGCCCGTGCTGGTCGTTGATCTGCTTGAAGCGGTCGAGATCGACGAACATCACCGCGAGCCCGTCGCGCGTCGCGGCCGCGTGCCCGATCGCCTCCTCGAGGCGCTCCATGAACAGCAGGCGGTTCGGCAGTCCGGTCAACGGATCGTGACCGGCCAGATGCGCGAGCTCCTGCTGCTTCGCGCGCAACATCGCAACCTGCGTGCGGATCTCGACGCGCATGCTGTCGAAGCAGCGCGCGAGCACGCCGATCTCGTCGGCGCGCGCCACGGGCAGCCGCTCGGTGGCCCGCTCGTCGAACACGTGGGTCGCCGCGCGCGCGAGCATCTGCAGCGGCCGCGTGATCGCGCGCGCGAACAGGATCGCGAGAATCACCGCGGCGACGCTCATCAGCAGCACCATCCGGACGATCCGCTCACCGAGAATCCCGGCCGGCGTCAGCACGTCGGCGAGCGGGCGCGAGGCGCCCAGCACGACGAAGCGGTTGCCTTCGGCGTTGCCGAACGGCGTGCGCACGAACGCCGCCATCTCGCCCGGCAGCGTGTCGGGCTCGGCGAGCCCGTCGAGCGTCACGTTCGTGCGCACCCCGCCGAACAGCAGCCGCGTGGCTGGAAAGCTGTCCTGCATCAGCACGCGCCGGCCGCGATCGAAGCCGAAGGTCTGCGACGGATCGGGATGCACGATGAAGTCGCCCCACTCGTTCGCCATGTACACCGCGTAGTCCTGCGGCAGGTCGCGCTCCAGCCGTTCGAACATGCGCGACAGCTCGACGTCGATCACCAGCGCGCCGACGATCCGGCCGTGCACGTCGACCACCGGC
Organism: Burkholderia sp. B10; assembly: GCF_004368385.1. Taxonomy (NCBI): domain Bacteria; kingdom Pseudomonadati; phylum Pseudomonadota; class Betaproteobacteria; order Burkholderiales; family Burkholderiaceae; genus Burkholderia; species Burkholderia sp. B10. The sequence goes on from NZ_PQMX01000040.1 coordinate 30,242, forward strand.
GTGCCCACCCGCAGCATCGGCAACCCTTCGGCTTCGTGCGAACCGTTCTCGTGATCGATCCCGATCGGCGACAGGTAGATGTGGCCGGGCGCCGTCGCGAGCGTGTCGAAGACGTATGAAAACTGGCCCTTCTCCTGAAACATCGTCTCCGGCAACACGACCACGCCGTGCGCGTCGCGGTCGACGCGAAGCCGCTCCAGCCCGAAATCCGTGCGCGCGATCAGCCGGATCTGCAGATACTCGGGATGGTTGCGCATGAAACTGACGTACACCTGCTCGAGCCGCGTGCGCGGCGCGCGGTCGGGGTCCGTGCCGAGCGCGACGCGCGCGGACGAAGGCAGCTGCGCGAGCACGAGCGCATCGTCGGCGACGTCGGACAGCGCGGTCGTGAAGCGCTTCCCGAGCAGGTGCGTCGACATCAGCAGGCTGTGCTGCGCCTCGAGCACGAGCATCGTCCGGTTCGCGCGATAGGCGTAGTAGCCGGTCGTGCCGGCCGCGATCACGCCGATGCACGCGAACAGCACCGACAGCTTCGACGTGAGCCCGAGCCTGATCATTTGTCGAACCGCTCCGGGCGATCGCCCGACACGATGCGGCTCCACAATGCCTCGCGCCGCGCGATGTCCTCCACCGGCTGCAGCCACACCAGATGCTGGTGCCCGGCGTCGAGACCGGGCGTCGGCTGCAGCGTGTTGGCGAGCCCCTGGCGCTCGGTCAGCAGCGTGCCGACCGCCGGCTCCAGCATGTAGTTGATCCAGGCGAACGCGAGCGCGCGATGCTGCACGCCGCGCGTGACGCCCCAGCAATCGAGCCAGGCGAGCGCGCCTTCGTCCGGAATCACGTAGCCGACGTCCGCGCCCGCGCGACGCAGCTGCTCGACCTGCTGCGTCCCGTAGTTGCCGAACATCAGCGCCGCACGATGCGCGACGAACAGCGCGGTCGCTTCTTCGGGCAGCGTGTAGTAGGTGAGCAGGTTGCGCCGCAGGTCGACCAGCTTGCGTGCGACGGCAAGCGTTTGCGCGGGCGTCAGGCGAAACGGCTCGGGATAGCCGAGGGCAAGCGCGGCGAACGAAAAATTGTGCTGCGCGCTGTTGAAATCGAGCACCTTGCCGCGGTAACGCGCGTCCCACAGCGCCAGCATCGAGTGCGGCGCGACCGGCACCTGCTTGCGGTCGTAGATCAGGCCCATCGACGAATAGGTGAACGGAATCGCATAAGCGAAGCCGTTGCTGACGAGCCCGCCGATCGTGTCGAGCTGCTGGAAATCCGGCAGTTGCCGCCGCCGGTTCGGGATCTGCGAAAGCTCGATCGGCGCGAGCAGGCCGTCGCGCACGTAACGCTGGATCTCGGCGGTGTTCGCCGCCAGCACGTCGTACGGCGGCGGCGACGCGCGGTGCATGTGGCTCCACAGCGCCTCGTCCGAATCGACGAAGGTCACTTCGACGCGCGCATGGAATTGCGTCTCGAAGGCATTGACGACATCGTTGTCGGCATAGCCCGGCCACGCGAGCACACGCAGCACGTTGTCGCCGGCCGCTTCGGCCGAGGCCGCGGATGCGCGAGCGCCCGGCACGCACAGCAGCGCCGTGACGAACAGCCGGCACACGACCCGGCTCGCGTGCAGACGCACGTGCTGACCCACGCCGATTCCCCTGATCAATCGGTCCCCGCCCGCGTTCCCCGAATGCATCCGACTGTCCTTTTTAGAGTCGATGCCTATCGTGCCACAAGACCATAAAAACAATGCGTATGCAATCGGAACAAGCCGTACGCAAGCGGTGTGCAGTCGGGCTTCGCGGGAACGACGGACGCGGCTGCGCGCGCGCTTTCCTTTTCCGGCCGCGCATCGGACAATGGCGCGCCGATGCCGCGCCGCGTCGGCGCACCTGCACGGCGACACCCTGCCCGCGCCCGTACCGATGAAACGCTACGAAACCCTCGCCCATACGATCGCCGACGAAATCCGCGACGGCAACCTCGCGGCCGGCACGCGCCTGCCGTCGCTGCGCCAGATCATCGCGCAGCACGGCGTGAGCCAGTCGACGGTGTTCCGCGCGTATTACCTGCTCGAGCAGTGGGGCTTGATTCGCGCGCGTGAACGTTCCGGTTATTACGTCGCGCCCGGTGCGGCCGCCGCAGCGCAGCCGCCCGCGCAAGACGGCGCGCAGCGCGCGGGCGCCACGCGCAAGGTCGATATCAGCGATCTGGTGTTCTCGGTGCTCGACGCCGCGACGCAGCCCGGCATCGTGCCGCTCGGCTCCGCGTTTCCGGCGCCGCAACTGTTCCCGCTGCCGCGCCTCGCGAAGTCGCTGGCGCAGGCCACGCGGCTCGTGAGTCCGTGGAGCACGGTCGTCGATCTGCCGCCCGGCAACGAGGCGCTGCGCCGGCAAATCGCGCGGCGCTATCTCGCGACCGGCATCGCGCAGCCCGTGGACGAGATCGTCGTCACGAACGGCGCGCTCGAGGCGCTGAACCTGTGCCTGATGGCCGTCACGCGGCCCGGCGACGTGGTGGCCGTCGAATCGCCCGGCTTCTATGCGGCGCTGCAGGCGATCGAGCGGCTCGACCTGCGCGCGGTCGAGATTCCGGTCGATCCGCGCACGGGCCTCGATCTCGACGCGCTCGCGAACGCGCTCGCCCAGCACGACATCCGCGCGTGCTGGTTCATGACCAATTTCCAGAACCCGACCGGCGTCACGCTGTCAGCAGACAAAAAGCGCGCGCTGGTCGACATGCTCGCCGCGCGCGACGTGCCGCTGATCGAAGACGACGTGTACGGCGAGCTGCATTTCGGCCCCGACTATCCGCTGCCCGCGCGTGCGTTCGACCGGCACGGCCTCGTGATGCATTGCAGCTCGTTCTCGAAGACGCTCGCGCCCGGCTACCGGATCGGCTGGGCCGCGGCCGGCCGCTTCGCGCAACGGGTGCAGCGGCTCAAGCTGATGACCACGCTGTCGGCCAGCATTCCGGCGCAGGCCGGCATCGCGAACTATCTGGAGCACGGCGGCTACGATCGTCATCTGCGCAAGCTGCGCGGCGCGCTGCACGCGCAGCTCGCGCGCATGGACGATGCACTGCGGCGCTGGCTGCCGGCCGGCGTCGAATGGACGCGGCCCGACGGCGGCTATTTTCTGTGGCTGTCGTTTCCCGACGCGATCGACGCGATGGAGCTGCATCGGCAGGCGATCGCGCGCGGCATCAGCTTCGCGCCGGGGCCGCTGTTCTCGGCCGCGCACGGCTTCGAGCGCTGCGTGCGCGTGAATTTCGGCCATCCGTGGAGCAGCGACATCGAGCGCGCGATTCGCGTGCTCGGCGAGCTCGTCGCCGAACCGTCGGTGCGCAAGGCCGGCTGAGCGTCACGCGCACGCAGTGCAGGCGGCGCACGTACGCGGTGCGGTGCGGTGCAAGCCCTTCGCTCCCTCGACGCGTGAGCACGGCGGCCACCCCGCCCACCAATGAAAACGGGCGACCCTCAGGCCGCCCGTTCCGCGCATCCTGCGTGCCGCGCCCGCCGCGACGCGGGCGCCGCCGATCAGCGCGCCGGCACCGGCTTGCCGAACCCGCCGAGGATCTTCTTCTCGAGCGCGATGTAGTCGTGGCCGAAGTGATGATCGCCGCCGGTCTTGATCACGTCGGCGCCGGTATTGACGAGCGCCGGGCACATCGTGTCCTTCTCTTCGGCGCCGTAGAAGCACTGCACGAGCTGCGGCGGCACCTTCGCGATTTCCGGCGCGACCTTCAGCGCCTTGTCGCTCGCCGGCATCCCGAGCCAGCCCGTCACGCGGATCTGGAAATCCGCGGCCGGCGCGAAGCCGAGCAACGCCATCACCGCGACCTTCTCGCGCAGCTCGGCCGGCAGCCGGTTGTAGGCGAACGGCATCACGTCCGCGCCGAACGAGTAGCCGACCAGCGCGACGCGGCTCGCATGCCAGCGCGCCGTGTAGGTGCGCATCACGCGCGCGAGGTCGCGGCTCACCTGCGCGGGCGGCTTCTCGCTCCAGAAATAGCGCAGGCTGTCGATGCCGACCACCGACACGCCGTCGCGCTGCAGCGCCTCGGCGATCGTCTTGTCGAGATCGCGCCAGCCGCCGTCGCCCGAGATCACGATCGCGAGGCGATCGCTGCCGCCCTTGGCCGGCAGCTCGACGAGCGGCAGGTCCGAGACGTCGAGTTCATCGCTGCTGCTGGTGTCGTGCAGATGGGCCGTGACGAGCGACACGAGCTTCGCGGTGTCGCCGGCGGCGGCCGTTTCGACGAAGCCCGGCATCGCGCGCCGCACGATCGTCGGATCGGGCGGGCACGGCTTGAAGCGCACATCGAGCTTCGCGGCCGGCTCGACCGACACGACGCCGGCGATGGTGTTCTCCGGCGCCATCGACAGGATCTGCCGGGCGATCGCGCCGCCCTGCCCGACGCCCGCGACGATCGGCGTGTAATAGCGTGCCGATTGCGCGAGGCGCTCGAGCTGGTGGCTGACCGCCTCGGCGTCGCCGTCGAGGTGGTGACAGGTCTCCTGCTTCGCGGCGAGATTGGCCGCGTAGCGCTCCGAATCCACGCCGACCGTCATCGCGCCCGCTTGCGCGAGCGCATCGGCCGCCTGCTGGTCGGCCGCGCCCCAGCCGCGCTCGCGCGAGAACAGCACGACGAAGCCGCGCAGCGGGCCGCTCGGCTTCGTGACGGTCACCGGGCCGTAACGGCCGCCGGAGACGGTTTCCGGCTTCGCCGCGACAGGTTGTGCGGCGCTCGCGGCGCCGGCCAGCATCATTGCCACGCAGACGATTGCCGTCTGCGCGATACCCTTCTTCAACATCATGAACGCCGACCTCCAGCCAGCAGGGACAGATCCGCGAGCGTGACGAACACGCCGACCGAGCCCGAGGCCGCCAGATAGCGCGGCTCCCAGTGCGGCTCGAACTTGCTCTTGAACGCACGCAAGCCGCGGAAGTTGTAGAAGCGGCCGCCGAAGCGCCACACCATCAGTCCGAACCGGTGCCACGGCGACGGCATCTTCGCCGCCCCCATGCCCGAGAACGGCGCGATGCCGAGGCTCAGCTTGAGGAAACCCGCTTCCTTCAGATGCAGCGCGAGCTGCGTAAACAGATACTCCATCGCATACGGCGACGCCTCCGGCAGATGGCGCATCACGCCGACGGTCGCCTCGGTGTTGAGGTCGGTCGTCATGAACGTGACGAATGCGATCGGCTTGTCGGCCTGGCGCACCAGCATCACCGACTGCGTGGCCAGATAGCCGTCGTGGAACGCGGCCACCGAGAAGCTCTTCTCGCGTGCGTCGCGGCTGTCGAGCCAGCCGTCGGAGATGTCGCGCAGCGCCGGCAGCGCGGCAGGCACGTCGTGCGGCGCGATCACCTCGACCGACAGCGCGTCCTTCTCGCCGCGGCGCAGCGCATAGCGCAGGTGCGAGCGGTTCGAGCCCTTCAGGTCGAACCGGTCGAGCGCGATGTGTGCTTCCTCGCCGAGCTTCATCAGCGTGAGGCCCGCGTCGAGATACAGCGGCAGCGCGTTGGCGCGCACCTGGTAGAACGCGGCGCGGCCGCTGTGCGCGTGTGCGAGCGCGATGAACTTGCTGATCAGCGCCGGCCATTCCTCGCGCGGCCCGACCGGGTCGTGCAGCGCGGCCCAGGTACGGCCGTTCTTCGCATACATCAGGAACGCGCGGCGCGATTCGGAGAACAGGAACGACTTGTCGCCCATCAGCGCGAGGCCCGCGTCGCTGCATTCCTGCGCGCGGATGATCTGCTCGGCGTCGAGCAGGTCCTGCGCGGCCGGCTTCACGAAGCGGCCGGGCGCCGGGCGCAGCAGTTGCCACAACGCGAACATCGCGACGAACACGCCGGCCGCGAGCGTCGCCCGCAACGCGCGCGGCGCGCGCGCGTCGAACGAGAAATGCGACCACAGGTCGCGCGTGTACGGCACGTCGCGGAACGCGAAGCACAGCACCCACACGGCGAGGATCAGCACCATCGTCACCGACACGAACCAGCTCACCGTGAAGCGTTCGGCCAGCAGCGACGAATGCCGGTTGAAGCGGCGGCGGCTCACCAGCAGCAGCACGAGCAGCGTGCCGAGCACGCCGGCTTCGACGAAGGCGAGCCCCTTCGCGAGCGACAGCGCGAGGCTCGCGAGCGTCAGCGCGAAGGTCATCCACCATGCGCCGTCGAGCCGGCGCAGCAGCCCGCGCGCGACGAACAGCAACGCGACGCCCAGCACGCTGCAGATCACCTGCGAACCCTCGAGCACCCACAGCGGCACGATGTTGCGCAGGATCGCGATCCGATGCCAGAACGCCGGGGTCGCGCTCGAGATCACCAGCATCCCGCCGACCGCGAACGTCACGAGGCTCAGGAACAGCGGCGCGAGCTGCGACACGCGCGCGGCCTGCCGCGACACGAGCCGGTGGCGCAGCGCGCGGCCTTCGAAACCGGCCAGCAGGCCGGCCGACAACACGAGCGGCACGCCGAAGTAGATCGCGCGGTACGCGATCAGCGCGGCGACCATCGCATGGGCGGGCACTTCGCGGCCCAGCGTGAAGACCATCGCGGCCTCGAACACGCCGATCCCGCCCGGCGTGTGGCCGATCATGCCGAGCAGCAGCGCGGCCGCGTACACGGTGATGAAGGTCGGGAAGCCGACCGGCGCGGCCGGCAGCAGCACCCACAGCGTCAGGCCCGCGGCCACGACGTCGAGCACCGCATACACGACCTGCGCGACGAGGTCGCGCCGCGCCGGCACGTCGAACGACAGCCATTTGAAGCGCGTGACGACCGGTCGCGCGGTGCGGCCGCACATCGCGGTCATCGCAGCCAGCGCCGCGAGCAGCGCCGCGCCGCTCCACGTCGGCACGGCCGGCGCGACGTGCAGCATCGCGGCGAGCGTCTGCGGCACGCAGACCATCCCGAGTGCCGTCATCAGCACCAGCGCGAGCGCGAGCGTGCCGCTGGTGAAGACCGTCATGCGACCGATCTGCGCGGGCGTGACGCCCGACACGCCGTACACGCGCGCGCGCACCGCGCCGCCCGTCAGCGCGCCGAAGCCGGTCGCATTGCCGAGCGCGGAGCCGGCGATCGCGCCGGTCCACAGCGCCGCACGCGGCACCGCGGCGCCGACGTAGCGCAGGCCGACCGCGTCCCGCGCGACGAGCGCGAGATAGCTGAATGCCGTCGCGGCCAGCGACGCGCCCCATTCGCGGGCGGACATTTGACGCAGTTGACGGATCACCGACCGATAGTCGACGGATTGCGACAGGTGCTGGAAGACCACGATCAGCAGCAGGCCGATGCCGAGCGCGAGCAGCGGGGACAGCACGCGCTCGTTGCGCAACAGCGCCGAGACACGGGCGATCGCCGCCGCGGCACGGCCGGGCGGCCCAGGGTGGCGGGAAGACATAGGTTGTTCAGTGGTGGTGCATAGCAAGTCGCGGCGCGGGACGGCCGGGCGGCGACGAATCTGGCTGGTTGTTCTGCATGGGCGGTCCGCCTGAGACGATGGCAGGCGACGCCTGGGTCAGAAATTACGAGTATACGGAATTTACATTACAGAATGTTTCGATTTGGCGTCGGGCGGGTTGGACACGCCGCGCGCATCAAAAATCCGTAAAAAGAATGCGCGCTGCGAATCATACCGGGAAGCGGCGGGGGTTTTCATCAGGAGAATACCGGGAGGGGTGTGCGGCGGGAGATTCTTGCCGGCGGCTGGGTCCGCGAGCGGCGTCGGTGCGGCGACGCGGCCGGCGGAAAACGGGGCGCGAAGCGCTCGGCACGACGCAGCGCGTATTCGGCGCCAGCCGGCGCACCCTTCAGCGCAGGCGGCCGACGCCGACGGTCACGTCGAAGCGGCTCGCATGACCGACGGCGCTCGACGTGGCCGCCGCGGATGGAGAAGCGCGACGGCCGCCCCACCCGCTCAATACACGTCCCGCACGTACCGCCGCGCCTTCGCGAGCCGCGCGACGTAGTCGTTCGCGGCTTCGTCCGACATTCCGCCGTGTTCGGCCACCACTGCCTTCAGCGCGGTATCGACGTCCTTGGCCATCCGCGCGGCGTCGCCGCACACGTAGAAATGCGCGCCGTCCTCGAGCCAGCTGTACAGCTCCGCGCCGTGTTCGCGCATCCGGTCCTGCACGTAGATCTTGTCGGCCTGGTCGCGCGAGAACGCCAGATCGAGCCGCGTGAGGAAGCCGCTGTCGCGCATCGCGCTCAGCTCGTCGCCGTAATAGAAGTCGGTCTGCGCGTGCTGCTCGCCGAAGAACAGCCAGTTGCGCCCGCGCGCGCCGCGCGCCTGCCGCTCGTGCAGGAAGCCGCGGAACGGCGCGACGCCGGTGCCGGGGCCGACCATCACGACCGGCACGTCGCCGTTGACCGGCGGCCGGAAATGCGCGGACTTCTGCACGAACACGGGCACGCGGCCGTCGTCCGCGCGATCGGCGAGGAACGTCGACGCGACGCCTTTGCGCGCGCGCCGGCCGTTGTGATAGCGCACGGCCGACACCGTCAGATGGATCTCGCCGCGATGCGCGCTCGGGCTCGACGCGATCGAATACAGCCGCGGCTGCAGGCGCTTGAGCATGCCGACCAGTTCCATGCCCGACAGCTCGACCGGAAACTCGTGCAGCACATCGGCCAGCTGTTGTCCCCACAACCACTGCTTGAGGTCCGCCTTGCGATCGTCGCCGAGCAGCGCCTTGAGCGCGCCGTTCGCGCTGCGCGACGCGATGAACGCGAGCGTGTCCGGATGCGGGCGCGTGATGTCGAAGTGGCGCGCCAGCGCATCGGCCAGGCGCACGTCGCCGACGCCCGCCACCGACACCGGCGTGTCGGCCTTCAACGCGGTGACGGCCAGCAGCTCGTCCACCAGTTCCGGGCAGTTGGTCGGCCACACGCCGAGCGCGTCGCCGGCCTCGTATTCGAGGTTCGCGCCTTCGGTCGACAGCGACACGTAGCGCGTGTCCTTCGCCGCGCCCGGCCGGTTCAGCCGCAGGTTCGCGACGAGCTTCGACGGCGCCGGATGCGCCTTGCTCGGCAGCAGCCCCGACGCGCTCGCGCCGGCGCTCGGCACCGCGTGCAGCGCCGCGTCGGCCTCCTTGATCCGCGCCACCACGCGCTCGAGCCATTGGTCCGCGTCGCGCTGGAACTCGACGTCGCAATCGACGCGCGCACACAGCCGCGTCGCGCCGAGTTCCGCGAGCCGCGCGTCGAGCCGGCGGCCGTGGCCGCAAAACTGGTCGTAGTTGCGATCGCCGAACGCGAGGACCGCGAACTGCATGCCTTCCACGCGCGGGGCGCCGGCCGCCTGCAGTGCATCCCAGAACTCGCTGCCGTTGTCGGGCGCGTCGCCGTCGCCGAACGTGCTGGTCATCAGCAGCACATACTGCGCGCTCGCCAGCGACGCGACCGGGTAATCGGACATGCACGCGGTGCGGATCTCGAAGCCGGCGTTCATCAGTTGCGTCGCGTAATCCTCGGTCAACGATTCGATGTTGCCGGTCTGCGACGCCCACAGCAGCGTCACCTTCGGCCGCGTGCGCACGATGCGCACGCCGCCCGGCGCGGCCGCGTCGGCCGGCAGCGCGGGCGCCGCGCGTTCCGTCGCGGGTGCGGGCGCCGAGCGGCTGAACAGCCCCGCGAGCATCCCGTCGAGCCAGTAGCGCACCGGCGGCGTGAGCGGCGCGCCGGCCGGCAGCACCGGCACGCCGCCGTCGCGGCGGCCCGCGCTCGCCCGCAGCCCGCCGACGAGGCCGGCCACGTACAGGCGCTCCGCGTCGGAGAGCGGCGGCGGCGCGAGATCGGCCACGCCGAGCGCCGCCGCGAAAGTGTCGAGGTCTGCCATGTCGGATTCCTGTGAAGCCGCGAGCGATACCGGCGCAGCCTGAGCATCGGCTGCGGCGGCTGCGTGGGCGGCATCGGCTGCGGCCGCATCGAGGCGCGCCGTGTCGTCGTCGGCGGGCGCGAACGCGTTGGTGTCCGCGCGCGTCAATGCGACCGCGCAGTATTTCAGTTCGGGTTGCTGCGATTCCGCGTCGATCGCGTCGTTCGTCACCGCGTTGATGCACAGCTCGTCGCCGTACACGTCGTTCCAGTGCATCGGCGCGAAGCAGTTGCCGCGCAGCACGCGTTCGGTCACGACGGCCGGCAGCACCGCGCGGCCGCGCGCCGAGCGGATCTCGACGCTGTCCTTCGCGGCGATGCCGAGCGCGCGCGCATCGTCCGGATGAAGTTCGACGAACGGACGCGGGTTCAGCTTGTTCAGCATCGCGACCTTGCCCGTCTTCGTCATCGTGTGCCACTGATGCTGCAGGCGGCCGGTGTTCAGCACGATCGGGAAGGTAGCGTCGGGTAGCTCGGCCGGCGCGACGTGCGGTCGCGCGAAGAAGCGCGCGCGGCCCGACGGCGTCGGGAACGCGATGCGCGGCGCGGCGCCGCCGTCGGCCGCCGGCCGCAGCGTCTGGCTCACGCCGTCGTTCAGATAGCGGATCGGATGCCGCTCGCGCGCGGCGCCCGGTGCAACCGGCCATTGCACCGGCCCGTCGCGCAGCGCCGCATGGCTCGCGCCGCGCAGGTCGTAGCCGGTCGCCGGGTTCGAGAACCGCACGATCTCGTCGAACACGTCGGCCGCCGACGCATAGTCGAACGCAGCGCCGAAGCCCATCGCGCGCGCGACTTCCGCGACGATGCGCCAGTCCGGCAGCGCGTCGCCCGGCGCCGCCACCGCCGCGCGCATCAGCGTCAGGTTGCGCTCGGAGTTGACCATCACGCCGTCGCCCTCGGCCCACAGCGCGCCGGGCAGCAGGATGTCCGCATAACGGTTGGTTTCGGTGTCGAGGAACGCGTCCTGCGCGATCACCAGCTCCGCCGCCTGCAGCCCCGCGATCACGTTCTGCCGGTTCGGCACCGTCGCGACCGGGTTCGTGCAGATGATCCAGCACGCCTTGATGTCGCCGGCCGCCATCCGCTCGAACAGGTCGACCGTGCCGCTGCCGGTCTCCTGGCGCAGCGTGCCGGCCGGCACGCGCCACAGGTTTTCGACGAACCGGCGGTCGTCGTCGGACGCCACCGAGCGCTGGCCCGGCAGGCCGGCGCCCATGTAGCCCATCTCGCGGCCGCCCATCGCGTTCGGCTGGCCGGTCAGCGAGAACGGCCCGCTGCCGGGCCGGCAGATCTTGCCGGTCGCGAGATGCAGGTTGCAGATCGCATTGGTGTTCCACACGCCGTGCGTGCTCTGGTTGAGCCCCATCGTCCAGCAGCTCGTCCATTCCGGCGCATCGCCGATCCACTGCGCGGCCGTGCGGAGGTCGTCCGGCGCAAGGCCGGTGATCTCGGCGACGCGCTCCGGCGTGTAGTCGGCGAGGAACGCGGGCATCGCGTCCCAGCCCTCGGTATGCGCGTCGATGAACGCGGCGTCGGTGCGGCCGTTCGCGTGCAGCAGATGCAGCAGCCCGTTGAGCAGCGCGAGATCGGTGCCGGGCCGGATCTGCAGGAACAGGTCGGCCTTGTCGGCCGTGCCGGTGCGGCGCGGATCGACGACGATCAGCTTCGCGCCGGCCTTCACGCGATCCATCATCCGCAGGAACAGGATCGGATGGCAGTCGGCCATGTTCGCGCCGATCACGAAGAACAGGTTCGCGCGATCGAAATCCTGGTACGAACCGGGCGGACCGTCCGCGCCCAGCGACTGCTTGTAGCCGGTGCTCGCGCTCGCCATGCACAGCCGCGAGTTCGACTCGATGTTGTTGGTGCCGACGAAGCCCTTCGCGAGCTTGTTCACGAGGTACTGCGCCTCGATCGACATCTGCCCCGACACATAGAATGACAGCGCGTCCGGCCCGTGCGCGTCGAGCACCGCGCGCAGCCGGCGCGCCGTCTCGGCGATCGCGTCGCGGGCCGGCAACGGGACGAGGTCGTCCTCGCGGGCGCGCCGCACGAACGCGCGATCGAGCCGCCCGGAGCGGCGCAGCGCGACGTGCGCGGACGAGCCCTTCGTGCACAGCCGCCCGAAGTTGGTCGGATGCTCGGAGTCGCCGGACACCTTGACGACTTCGTCATCCTCGACGTGCAGCACCATGCCGCAGCCGACGCCGCAGTACGGGCACACGCTCTTGACGGGGGTGGCGCTCATGCGTGCTCCGTGACGTTCAGGCGGCGATCCACACGAAACCGTCCTCGACCCGCGACGGATAGGCGCTCACCGATTTGTCGGGTGCTTCGAGGCATTCGCCGGTCCGCAGATCGAAATGCTGCTTGTACAACGGCGACGCGACGACGATGCGCTCGCCTAGGCTGCCGATCAACCCGCGCGACATCACCGCGGCCTGCGACACCGGATCGACGTTGTCGATCGCGAACACGCCGCCGGCTTCGGCGTGCGCGACGTGGAACACGGCGACCTGCTCGCCGTTGACGAGCGCGCATACGCCCGTGTTCGGCACGATGTCGTCGAGCGGGCATACGCGGGTCCAGGACAGCGGAAGACGATCGTTCATGATGGGCTCCTTGAATGAGGCGCTGGCGTCGGCCAGCTCAGACGGTGGCGGGTTCCGCGACGACCGGGATCGCGACCGGCTTGCCGCCGGGGCGCTCGTCGGGCGTCGCGGGGCGGATCTGGCCGCGCGTCTCGACGAACGCGATGGTCGTGTCGGGCGCATCGCTGTTCACGAAGTGGCGGAAGCGCTTGCGCGTCTCGGGATCGGTGACGGCCTTCTTCCATTCGCATTCGTAGGTGTCGACCACGTGCTGCATGTCGGCCTCGAGCTCGGCCGCGATCCCGAGCCGGTCGTGCACGACCACATCGATCAGGTAGTCGAGCCCGCCTTCGAGGTTGTCGCGCCACACGCTGGTGCGCTGCAGCCGGTCGGCGGTGCGCACGTAGAACATCAGGAAGCGGTCGATGTAGCGGATCAGCGTGGCGCGATCGAGGTCGGACGCGAGCAGCTCGGCATGGCGCGGCTTCATCCCACCGTTGCCGCATACGTACAGGTTCCAGCCCTTCTCGGTCGCGATGATGCCGACGTCCTTGCCCTGCGCTTCCGCGCATTCGCGCGTGCAGCCCGATACGCCGAACTTGATCTTGTGCGGCGCGCGCAGGCCCTTGTAGCGGTTTTCGATGTCGATGGCGAGGCCGACCGAATCGTCGACGCCGTAGCGACACCACGTCGAGCCGACGCACGACTTCACCGTGCGCACCGCCTTGCCGTATGCGTGGCCCGATTCGAAGCCGGCCGCGATCAGTTCCTCCCAGATCGACGGCAGCTGTTCGACGCGCGCGCCGAACAGGTCGACGCGCTGGCCGCCGGTGATCTTGGTGTACAGGCCGTACTTCTTCGCGACCTGGCCAACGGCGATCAGCCCTTCCGGCGTCACCTCGCCGCCCGCCATGCGCGGCACGACCGAGTACGTGCCGTCGCGCTGGATGTTCGCGAGGTAGTAGTCGTTCGAGTCCTGCAGCCCCGCATGCTCCTTCTTCAGCACGAACTCGTTGAAGCACGATGCGAGGATGCCGGCGACGGCCGGCTTGCACACGTCGCAGCCGAGGCCGCGACCGTGCTTGTGCAGCAGTTCGTCGAACGTCGTGATGCGCTCGACGCGGATCAGATGGAACAGCTCCTGGCGCGAATGCGCGAAGTGCTCGCACAGATGATTGTTGACCGCGAGGCCCTGCTTCTTCATCTCGGCCTTCATGATCTGCGTGACGAGCGGCACGCAGCCGCCGCACGACGTGCCCGCGCCCGTGCACGACTTCAGCGCGCCGAGGCTCGTCGCGCCGTCGGCCACCGCCGCGCAGATCTGCGACTTCGACACGTTGTTGCACGAGCAGATCTGCGCGCCGTCCGGCAGCGCGTCGACGCCGAGCGCGGGCTTCGCCGCGCCGTCCGACGACGGCAGGATCAGGAACTCCGGCTGCGCCGGCAGCTCGATGCGGTTCAGCATCATCTGCAGAAGCGTGCCGTATTCGGTCGCGTCGCCCACCATCACCGCGCCGTGCAGGAACTTGCCGCAGTCGGACACCACCAGCTTCTTGTAGACCTGGCGGCGCTCGTCCGCGTACTGGTAGGTGCGGCTGCCGGCCGTCGCGCCGTGCGCGTCGCCGATGCTCGCCACGTCGACGCCCATCAGCTTCAGCTTGGTGCTCATGTCGGCGCCAGCGAATGCGGCATCGGCCGCATCGGTCATCTTGCCGCCCAGCTGCTTCGCCACCACGCGCGCCATGTCGTAGCCGGGCGCGACGAGGCCGTACACCATGCCGTTCCACGCCGCGCACTCGCCGATCGCATAGATGTCGGCGTCGCTCGTGCGGCATGCGTCGTCGATCGCGACGCCGCCGCGCGGGCCGATCTCGAGGCCGCACGCGCGCGCGAGTTCGTCGCGCGCGCGGATGCCGGCCGAGAACACGATCATGTCGGCATCGAGATGCGAGCCGTCGGCGAACGCCATCCGGTGCGCGTGCTGCTCGCCGTCGACGATCTCCAGCGTGTTCTTGCCCGTATGCACGGTCACGCCGAGCGACTCGATCTTCGCGCGCAGCATCCGGCCGCCGCCGTCGTCGACCTGCACCGCCATCAGCCGCGGCGCGAATTCGACGACGTGCGTGTCGAGCCCCATGTCGCGCAACGCCTTCGCGCATTCGAGGCCGAGCAGCCCGCCGCCGACCACCACGCCGCGCGTCGCGTGCGCGCCGCGCGCCTGCATCGCTTCGAGATCCTCGATGGTCCGGTACACGAAGCAGCCGTCACGCTCGTGGCCGGGCACCGGCGGCACGAACGGCCGCGAGCCGGTCGCGAGCACCAGCTTGTCGTACGCGAGCGTTGCGCCGGATGCGAGCGTGACCGTATGCGCGGCGCGGTCGATCGACGCGACGCGCGCGTTCAGCCGCAGGTCGAACTGCCGATGCCGTTCGAAGAAGCCGGGCTCGACCAGCGACAGGTCGTCGGCCGACTTGCCCGCGAAGAATTCCGACAGGTGCACGCGGTCGTAAGCCGGGCGCGGCTCCTCGCCGAGCACCGTGACCTGCAGCGTGCCGGCCGCGTCCGCTTGCGCGGCGAGGCATTCGAGCAGCTTGTGGCCGACCATCCCGTGGCCGATGACGATCAGTTTCATGATGACGTTTCCCTCGGTCGATCAGTTCGCGGCATTCGCGGTGGCCAGCGCGCGGTCGCGCAGCTCGGCCTCGCGTGCCTTGTGTTCTGCGCTGAAGCGCACGGCCATCGCGCACAGCGCCGTCGCGGTGACGACGAGCCCGAGCAGGCTCAGCGCGTGCTGCACGTCGCCGACGCCCTTCAGCAGGAACGCCGCGGCCACCGCGCCGACGTTGCCGCCCGCGCCGACGATCCCCGCGACGCCGCCGAGCGCGCGGCGGTCAATGAACGGCACGAGCGCATAGGTCGCGCCGCATGCCATGTGCGTGAAGAGGCCGAACGTCAGCATCGCGACGAGCGCCATGCCGATGCCTTGCGCATGCGAGAACCACAAGAGCCCGAGCCCTTCGCCGATGATCAGCGCGCACAGCAGCGTCGCGCGCACGTCGAGGCTGCGCCGCGCGGCGATCCGGTCCGACAGCCAGCCGCCGAGCGCGCGGGCGAACAGCGCGAGCAGCCCGAACAGGCCGACCGCGAAGCCGGCGTCCTTCAGCGACAGCTTGAAGTGGTCGACGTAGTACAGCGCGGCGATGTTGTGGATGAACACCTCGACGCCGAAACACGCGCCGTAGGTGACGAACAGCATCCACACGCGATAGTTGCCGCACGCGGCGAAGAAGCTCGCCCAGCCGCCCTTCTTGCCGCTGTCGACCGTCACGCCCTGCTTGCGCAGCGCGACGAAGTCGCCTTGCGGGCAGTCCTGCGTGAAGCGCCAGTACGCCCACGCCATCGCGAGCATCGCGATGCCCGGCACGACGAGCGCGATGCGCCACGACGCGTCGTCGCCGAAGCCGAGCAGCAGGCCGGCCGCGACGAGCAGCGGCATCATCGCCTGCGTCGCGCCTGCGCCCGCGTTGCCCCAGCCGGCCGTCGTCGCGTTCGCGGTGCCGACCACGTTCGGCGCGAACATCACCGACGTGTGGTACTGCGTGATCACGAAGCCGGCGCCGATCGCGCCGATGCCGAGCCGGCAGATCAGGAACGACAGGTAGTCGTGCACGAACGACACCGCGAACACGGGGATCGCGCCGAGCAGCAGCAGGCCGACGTACACGCGGCGTGGGCCGAAGCGGTCGCACAGCGGGCCGACCAGCAGGCGCACCGCGATGGTCGCGGCCACCGCGGCGATGTTGATGTTCGCGACCTGCGCCGCGGTGAGATGGAATTCGCGCGAGATCAGCGGCATCAACGGCGCACACGCGAACCACGCGAAGAAGCACACGAAAAACGCCATCCACGTCATGTGGAACGCACGCATCGGCGCGCTGCGGAAGCTGAAGAGATCGATACGGGTAGCTTTGTCGGTCATGTCATCCGCCAAACGAAAAACGGCGTCCTGCACATCCGATCTCGTCGAGACCCGATGTGTAGGACGCCGTTGCCCATGAAGCCCGTTGCCGGGCGCGTCAGTATTCGGTACTGCGGACGAATCGCCATTGATTCGCCCGAGCCAGCTAACGCAAGCGGCGTGCCATGCAACGCGAAATCTCCGCGAGCGCCCTGTCGTACAAGGCTCGCCGGGCGCCGTCGGCCGTCTTGCGCGGAATCGGCCGCGATACGTCGGGAGGCATCGCGGCACAGATGTGGTGCGCTGCAGCACTATCGCCGTGCGACGTCGCGGTGCGTGCCGGTGCGTCGCGATGCACGTCGTGCGGGCATCGCATGCGCGGCGCCGCCGCATGCGAGTGCATGCGTTCGCGTGCCGCGGCGGCGTCGTGCGCCGCACGTCGCCGCGGGCGCGGGCCGCGACGCGACGCTTGGCCCGTTTATTGCTGAATCCGTTATCGACACCGGCAACGGCGCCGGTGGGCGGTCTTTCCCCATGCCGTCCCGGCCGATCCAGGCGGGGCCGGCAGAACCGACGTGGACAACGGCGTCCAGCCCGTGCTCGGCACGGCGGGACGCCGTGGTCGCCTCGACCGCCCGCTGCCGCGAGCAACAACGCGTTATCGCCGCCGCATGCGGCACAGGAACACGACATGACGACTGGAAAAGTCACGCTGCTGGGCGCCGGCCCCGGCGACCCCGATCTGCTCACCCTGAAGGCCGCGAAGGCGCTGGCCGCCGCCGACGTGCTGCTGCTCGACGATCTCGTCGCGCCGGGCATCGTCGAGCTTGCGCCGCAGGCGCGCGTGATCCGCGTCGGCAAGCGCGGCGGCTGCCGCTCCACGCCGCAGGCGTTCATCGAGAAACTGATGCGTCGCTACGCGCTGCGCGGCGCGCACGTCGTGCGCGTGAAAGGCGGCGACGCACTGCTGTTCGGCCGCGCCGGCGAGGAGCTCGCGACGCTGCGCGCCGCCGCGATCCCGGTCGAGATCGTCAACGGCATCTCGTCGGGGTTCGCGGCCGCCGCGAGCCTCGGCATCTCGCTCACGCATCGCGAACATTGCCAGGGCGTCACGTTCGTCACGGCGCACCGCCAGGATCACGGCGAGCCCGACTGGGCCGCGCTGGCGGCCACCGGCACCACGCTCGCGATCTATATGGGCATGAGCCGCGTCGACAGCATCGCGACGGGCCTGCTCGCCGCGCTGCCCGCCGCGACGCCGGCCGCCGCCGTGCAATGGGCCGGCACGCCGCACGAACGCCGCTGGACCGGCACGCTCGGCAGCCTCGCGCGCGGCATCGACGACGCGCGGCTCGGCAGCCCGGCCGTGATCCTCGTGGGCGGCGCGATCGGTGCAGCGTGCGCGCAGCGCACCGACACCGATCCCGACACCGCAGCCGCACCGATGTCGTGGGCCGCGTGATGGGCTGCGCCGCGCGGCATCGTCCGCATCACCATTGCGCTCACGGCAGGCGCGCTCGCGCCGGCTGCCGGTGCGGCTTGCCCGACGTGCTCGACGCGTCCGCTGCGGCAAGCTCCGCGCGGACGTCGGCCGATCCGTTCAACCGTTGTACCGAAGCCCGTCCGTCCCCGTTCGCGTCATGAGTTCGTCCGTTCCGCCCGCCCGCCTGCGCGTGCTGCTCGTCACCGATACCGACAAGCCGATCGGCGAGCTCGGCGACGCGCTCGCACGCCTCGGCTACGAGATGCTCAACGACGTCGCGACGCCGGCGCGCCTACCCGCCGCCGTGGAGGAGCAGCGCCCCGACGTCGTGATCATCGATACCGATTCGCCGTCGCGCGACACGCTCGAGCAACTGGCCGTGATGCATGCGACCGCGCCGCGCCCCGTGCTGATGTTCAGCCACGACGCCGATCAGGCGCTGATTCATGCGGCCGTCGGCGCCGGCGTCAGCGCCTATCTGGTCGAAGGGCTGTCGGCCGAGCGCCTCGCGCCGATTCTCGAAGTCGCGCTCGCGCGCTTCTCCCACGACGATGCGCTGCGTCGCCGGCTCGCCGACGTCGAGCGCGAGCTGGCCGAACGCAAGCTGATCGATCGCGCGAAACGCCTGCTGATGGACAGGCGCAGCCTGTCCGAACACGATGCTTACGCGCAGCTGCGCAAGCGCGCGATGGATCAGGGGCTGCGCATCGTCGACGTCGCGCGGCAACTGCTCGACGCGCCTTCACAATGACCACCATGAACCCTCCGATTCCCGCCGCGCCCGAACGCGCGCATCTTCGTCTCGGTTTCGTCGCGTTGAGCGATGCGGCCCCGCTGATCGTCGCGCAGCGCCTGAATCTCGGCGCGCGCCACGGGCTGACGCTCGAGCTGCACCGCCAGCCGTCGTGGGCCGCCGTGCGCGACAAGCTGCTGAGCGGCGAACTCGACGCCGCGCACGCGCTGTACGGGCTCGTCTGCGGGCTGCAGCTCGGCATCGGCGGCCCGCAGGCCGACATGGCCGCGCTGATGGTGCTGAACCGCAACGGCCAGGCGATCACGTTCGCGCGCGGCCTCGCCGACGCCTACCGCGCCAGCGGCGACGTCCGCGCCGCGTTCGCGACGCTCGGCCGCAAGCCGCTGCTCGCGCAGACCTTCCCGACCGGCACGCACGCGATGTGGCTGAACCACTGGCTCGCGTCGCACGGCGTCGATCCGCTGCGCGACGTGCGCAGCGTCGTGATCCCGCCGCCCGAGATGGTCGCGGCGCTCGCGGGCGGCGAACTCGACGGCTTCTGCGCCGGCGAGCCGTGGCACGCGGTGGCCGAGGCTTGCGGCGCGGGCCGCACCGTCGCCGTCACCAGCGAGATCTGGCCCGATCATCCGGAGAAGGTGCTGGCGACGCGGCGCGATTTCGTCGCGCTGTATCCGGCGACCGCGCGCGCGCTGATCCGCACCGTCGTCGATGCGTGCGCGTGGCTCGACGACCCGGCGCACCGCCGCGACGCCGCCGACTGGCTCGCGTCGCCCGACGCGCTCGGCGTGCCGGCCCGCCTGATCGCGCCGCGCCTGCTCGGCGACTACGGCGCCGGCCCGTTCGCGCAGCCGCCGCTGCCGATCCGTTTCCACGATGGCGGCGGCGTGAACCGGCCGGATCCGCAGGAGGCGCGGTGGTTCCTGTCGCAATACCGGCGCTGGGGCATGCTCGAGGGCACGCAGGACGACGCGCAGATCGCCGCGGCGATCGCGCAGACGGCGTTGTATGATGCTGCCGTCGCCGAAGACGGTACGGCCGGCCGCTGACTCCCTCCCCGGAGATGCGGCGGCGGCCGGCCCGCCGCCCAGCGCAATGCGCGGGCGCCCAATGCCCGTACCGCTGTACCCGTATCGCCACTCCGTCCCCGTTACCGAATCGATGCCGAAACGAACGCGCACGTCGCTCGACGTGCTGCTCACCGAAATCCGCGCGTGCCGCACATGCGAAGCCGAGCTGCCGCTCGGGCCGCGCCCGGTGCTGCGCGCCCATCGCGACGCGCGCGTGCTGATCGTCGGCCAGGCTCCCGGCGCGCGCGTCCATGCGAGCGGCATCCCGTGGGACGACGCGAGCGGCAAGCGGCTGCGCGACTGGCTCGGCGTCGATGCCGACACGTTCTACGACGAGACGCGCTTCGCGATCGTGCCGATGGGGTTCTGCTATCCCGGCCGCGGCGCGAGCGGCGACAACCCGCCGCGGCCGGAATGCGCGGCGCTGTGGCTCGACCGGCTGCTGGCCGAATTGCCGTCGATCCGGCTGACGCTGCTGATCGGCCAGTATGCGCAGCGACATTTTCTGCGCGACGCGCGCAAGGCGACGCTGACCGACACCGTGCAAGCGTGGCGCGACTACGGGCCCGGTGTGCTGCCGCTGCCGCATCCGTCGCCGCGCAACCAGGGATGGTTCAAGCATCATCCGTGGTTCGACGCCGAGGTCGTGCCCGAGCTGCGCCGGCGCGTCGCGCCGCTGCTGGCGCGCGACGCATGAACCGGGCCGCCGGCTGCGGCGCCATCCTTTCCCGCTTGAACGCGGCACCCGACACATGCGCATGAACGACACGCCGGCCGACCTCGATTTCGCGTGCACCGGCTGCGGCGGCTGCTGCCGCGACCTGCGCATTCCGTTGACGATCGACGAAGCGATCGCGTGGCTGCGCCGCGGCGGCCACGTCGAACTGCTGTGCGACGCGATGCCGTGGCTCGAGGAGCCCGAGGCCGGCAACGCGTTCGCCGCGTACAAGCGGGCGCGCTCGACGCCCGCCTCGAGCGGCACGCTGCCGCTGCGTGTGACGGCCGTGCTCGTCGCATCGCATGCCGGGCCGTGCCCCAACCTGCGCGACGACCTCCGCTGCGGGATCTACGACGATCGGCCGCTCGTATGCCGCATCTACCCGGCCGAAGTCAACCCGTTCGTGCCGCTCGCGCCGCCCGGCAAGCAATGCCCGTCGGACGCATGGCAGCAGGCGCCGCTGCTGCGCGGCGGCACGCTCGTCGACGCGGCAACGGCCGAGCACGTCGCACGTTCGCGAACGGCCAGCGAGACCGAGACGCCGCTGCGGGCGCGGCTGTGCGAGATGCTCGGCATCGATACGGCGGCCGTCGCGAACGAGGGCTTCGCGGTTCATGCGCCGCCCGCGGATGCGCTGCTCGCCGCGCTGACGGCCGTGCGCGCGGCGCCGGCCGCCGACGACGCGCAAGCGACAGAGTGGACGCTGACGTCGAATCGCACCGCCACGATCGACGCGCTCGCGGCGGTGGGCGGGGCGAGCCGCAGCGCCGCCGCGCTTGCCGGCCCGCGCGTGCGCTATCTCGGCTTCCATCCGGACGCATAGCCGATCCGGTGCAGCGAGGCGCGAAGCGTCGAGCCGCCCCACGCGACCATCGCCCGGCGCCCGCCGATTCCGGCGGCGCCCGGTTCGCTGTACCATCGCGGCTCAACCGCGTCTCGACCAGCCGAATTCTTCATGCCCTCCTCCGCCCCGCCGCGCCTGTACGGGATGCCCGAACGCAGCGACCGGCTCGATTTCTACATCCGCGACCAGGCGTCGCGCCAGGCGATCACCGAACCGCACCGGCACACCTACTTCCAGATCCAGTTCAATCTCGGCGGCGACACCGAGCAGCGGATCGGCGGCGTCACGCGGCCGTTTCCGCGCGGCGCGCTCGCGTTCGTGCTGCCGCATCGCGAACACCTGATTCCGCATCCGGAAGGCGCTCACTTCATCGTGATCAACTTCAGCCAGGCGTTCCTGCGCACCGATCTCGACGTCGATCCGCTCGATCTCGAGGACGTGCCCGCGCACCGCGTCCCCGAACTGACGCCGTTTCGCTTCCAGGAGCATCTCGACTTCATCCTGACCGGCGACGCGTTCGACGAAGCACGCCGCCTCGCGCTGTGCATGCTCGACGCCGACCGGGTCCGCACCTTCGGGTCGACCACGCTGCTGCGCGGCTATCTGCTGCAGCTGATCGGGCTCGTCTGCACGCAGTACGCCGGCGCGCTCGACAAGCTCGCGCAGCGCGGCGCCCAGCGCGCGGGCCGGCGCGACGCGCTCGCACGCGTGCTGCGCCATGTGCGCGCCAACCTCACGCGCGAAGATCTGACGCTTGCGGCCACCGCCGAGGCCGCGTTCCTGTCGCCGAACTACCTCGCGCATCTGGTGCGCAAGGAGACCGGCAGCACCTTCACCGATCTGGTGACCGAGCGCCGGATCGCGCTCGCGCAATCGCTGCTCGCGCATACGAGCCGGCGCATCGCGGACATCGCCCGTGCAGTCGGCTTCCGCGACGAAGGGTATTTCGCGCGGCGCTTTCGCGCGCGCGTCGGCGTGTCGCCGAAGGCGTACCGCGACGCGAACGCCGCGCTGCCCGATGCAGTCGGCGCGGCCGATGCGGCCGATGCAACCGACGCGGCGCCGGCCGCGGACGCGTAGATTTGTCCGGTTAAAGCGCAGTTGCGTCGCATCTCGGCGCGCGGCGCTCCGGTATCGTTGCAGGCATGCCGGGCCGCCGCCGTCGGGTGGCGGCCGGTATCCGTCTTCCATTCGAACGAGGCCATCCGATGTCCGCATACGTCATCGACGCTCCCGAGCGTCCTTCCGTCGAAGTCGATCAATCGTCCGCGCGCTTTCCGGTACGCCGCGTGTTCTGCGTGGGCCGCAACTACGCCGACCACGCGCGGGAAATGGGCGCCGATCCCGACCGCGAACCGCCGTTCTTCTTCACGAAGCCGGCCGATGCGGTCGTGCCGGCCGCCGGCACCGTCCCGTATCCGCCGCTGACGAACGACCTCCATCACGAGATCGAGCTGGTCGTCGCGATCGGCAAGGACGGCCGCTCGATCGAGCCGGCCGACGCGCTGTCGCACGTGTGGGGTTACGGCGTCGGCGTCGACCTCACGCGTCGCGACCTGCAGGCCGAAGCCAAGAAGCTGGGCCGCCCGTGGGACTGGGCGAAGGGCTTCGACGCGTCGGGGCCGATGAGCCCGCTGCGCGCCGCGAGCGCGACCGGCCACCCGGCGAGCGGACGGATCTGGCTCGCGGTGAACGGCGACACGCGTCAGCAAGGCGATCTCGCCGACATGATCTGGGCCGTGCCCGACGTGATCGCCTACGTGTCGCGCTCGGTCGCGTTGAAGGCCGGCGACCTGATCTTCACCGGCACGCCGGCCGGCGTGGGCGCGCTGCAGCCGGGCGATCGCGTGACGGGCGGGGTGGACGGCGTCGCGACGTTCGAGTTCGTGGTCGGCGCGAAGCCGTAACGGCTGTAGTGGCAATGCGCGGGCGCCGGCGGGAACGGCTGCGCGTCGCGTCGTTTGGCTCCGGTCGGCACGGCGCGCACATTGCGCCCGATCGGCGCGCCGGCCGCGCGCGGCGGCGCACATGACTCACGCGCGGGCATCGAAGGCCCGGATGCACATTGCCGCCGCCAACGCGATGAGCGTCGACAGCGACATCATCGCGAGCGGCGCATACGCCGCATTGCCGGTGGTCAGGACGGCGCCGGTCAACGACGCGAGCGCGGCGCCGCCGGCGATGGTCGCGGCGCCGGCCAGCCCCGATGCGCTGCCCGCCAGATCCGGCCGTACCGCCATCGCGCCCGCGTGCGCCGCCGGATTCGACAGCCCGTTTCCGACGCCGATCAAGACGCACGGGCCGAACCATGCAAGCGGATGCGTCACGCCGCCGAGCAACAATGCAAGCGCGATCGCCGGCCCCATGCAGGCGACCGCGCGCCCGCACAGGATCGTCGTCGCAAGCGCATGCCGGTGTGCGCGTCGCGCAGCGACGAAGCTGCCGCATATGAAGCCGGCCGTGACCACACCCATGCACAAGCCGATTTGCACGGGCGGGATACCGAACACCACTTTGGCGGCGAGCGGCGCACCGGCCAGGAACGCATAGAACGCGCCGGTGGAAAACGCCATGCAAAGCGCATAGGCCCAGAACCGACGCGCGCGCAGCAGTGCCGGATACGCGCGCAGCTGTTGCGCGAGCGTCCGGACGTGGGGCGAATGCGTCTCGACGAGATCGGCCGCACACCAGCCGAGCAGCGCAATGCCGGCTGCGGCGAGCAGCCCGAAGCTCGCGCGCCAGCCGACGGTCTGATCGAGCACGCCGCCCAGCGTCGGCCCGATCATCGGCGCGAACGCCGCCGCCATCGCCGCATAGCCGATCCGCCCGGCCGCATGCTCGCCCCCGCCGGTGTCGCGAATCGTCGCCATCGACACCGGGTAGACGGACGTAATCGCGGCCTGCAGCAGACGGCAAGCGAGAAACACGCGAATGTCGGTTGCGAGCGCACAACCGAGCGAGCCGAGCGTGAACGCCCCTACGCTCAGCAGCACGATGGGCCGGCGCCCGAACCGGTCGGACAGCGGCCCCATGACGAACTCCAGCGCTGCGGCGACGGCCGCGTAGCCGGCGACGGAAAGGGCGACCAGCGCGTAGTCGGCGCGCAGTTCGCGCGCGATCGCGGGCAACGACGGCAGAAACAAGCTCAACGGCAGCACCGAGAGCACGCACAGCGCGATCAACGTCGCATATCGCGGCGCCGCGGCGGCCGAAGCATTCGACAGGTCTGGTTGCAAGTGGATGCCCTCCCGCACATGCGCCGTGCGGCCGTGCGCGATGCCAAAAAAAGCCCCCGAGCAAGTCGGGGGCGCATGGGTGCCGGCGCGATGTCGCTACCGGACCCTGCGCCTGTGTACTACTACGAAAAAGATTGCCGCGTTCATTCCGTATGGCTCCGAATGCCCGAATCGCGGGCAGCGATGTCGAACGATGTTAGTTGCTCGACCGCTTGGCGGTCAACGCACTACCGCGCCCGCACCGACACGAATCTGCGCGCGTTGTCGCGCTGGATCAGCACCGCGATCGCGTTGCCGCCGTGCGCTTCCAGCGCCGGCACGTCTTCCGGCGTTTCGAGCAACGTATCGTTGAGTTCGAGCACCACGTCGCCGGGCCGGATGCCGGCGCGCGCAGCCGGCCCGTGCACCGCATCCACCATCATTCCGACGGCGAGCCCGGTCGATCGGCGTTCCGCGTCGCTCAGCGGATGCATCGTCAGTCCGAGCCGATCGCCGCCGTCGGCCGGCCGCGCGGCGGCCACCGTCAGCGCCGTCGCACCGGCGGCGGCGACCGGCCCCGTAGCACCTGGCACGCCTGCCGACGCCGCATCGTCGATCGCGTCGTCGGCGCCCGTGGCCGCGCCCGTGACCACCAGCGTCTTCGGCACGCGATTGCGGATCGCCCGCAGCGTCGCCTTCCCGCCCGCCGGCAACGCCGCGGCCAGATCGTTCAACTCCGCCGCGCGGCCGATCGGCCGGTCGCCGAACTTCACGATCACGTCGCCCGGCTTCACGCCGGCCAACGCGGCCGGTGAGCCGGGATCGACGGTGTTCACGAGCGCGCCCGCCGCGCGCGGCAACCCGAACGCGGCCGCGAGTCCGACGCCGACATCCTGCACGTCCACACCCAGTGCATTAGCCGATCCATTAGCCGACCCATTGCCCGCCCCATCCCCCGACGCCGCGCGCTGCGCCTGCGCATTGCTGCGCATCTGCGCCTGTACTTGCGCGCGCACCTTCACGGCGAGCGCGATCGGAATCGCGAACGTCGTGCTCGCGTAGCGATCGGCGTCCGTGTAGACCTGCATCGCGATCCCGATCACGTCGCCCGCGCGGTTGAACACCGGGCCGCCGGAGTTGTCGTGGTTCACCGCGATGTCGGTCTGGAAGAACGGAAACGCGCCGCCGTCCGGCAACAGATGCGACGTCGCGCTGACGATGCCGGCCGTGACCGTATTGCCCGCGCCGTCCGGCGCGCCGATCGTCATCACCGGTTCGCCGGCGCGCACCCGCGACGAGTCGCCGAGACGCACGACCGGCAGCTTCGTCGCGTCGACGTGCAGCACCGCGACGTCGCTCTGCGGATCGACGGCCAGCACCGTGCCCTTGAGCATCCGGCGATCGGCCAGCCGCACCGTCACGTCGGTCGCATCGGCCACCACGTGCGCGGACGTCAGGATCAGCCCGTCGGCGCTCACGATGAAACCCGACCCGCTGCCGGCGATCGCGCGCGGCAACGCATCGGAAGGCTGCGCCGGCGTCTGCGCGCGTGGCGCGGCCGGCGGCGGCGCTGCGCGGCGAAAGAATGCGGCAAGCGGATCGTCGGGATCGAGTTCCATGAACGACGGGCCGCCGGATTGCGGCTCCGCCGCGGCCGTCGAGACGGTCACGACGGCCGGCCCGTAGCGATCGACGATCGCGGGGAAATCGACCGGCATCGAATACGGCGGCGCGGCCGTCCTGACCTTCATGCCGGGCGGCGTGCGCGGCGGCGCGACGGTCCCGGCAACGAGCGGCGACGGCGCGCACGACCACGCGAATACGGCGCCGATCAACGCGCCGTGAAGCACGGCGCGAGCAAGCGTCTGGCGAACCACGGTGCACCTCCCCCGGGCGATCGCGGCGCGGAGCCGCGCGGCACGCGCGTACGCCCGACAAGCACCGGTACACGTCTCCATTTATAGTCCACGCCGCGTCGCGGACCTACGCATCGAAACCCGGATGCCTACCACGCGCGCCGCGCCGCAACCGCGACAGCGTTCGTTCCGGACAAACTCGCCGGTTCGTCAATCGGCATATTCACCGCACGGTGCACGGCGTGCAGGCAGCCGCGAGTCGATGCCAATTCGGCCCGCGCGTCGCGGCACGCCGGCTACCACGCCAACGCGAGAAAGTTGCGCACCACCGGCGACTGCGCGTCGCGCCGCGAGGCGATCGCGAGCCGCGCGCGCAGGCCGTCGCCGGCCACCGGCCGATAGACGACGCCCGCGACCTGCACCTGCGTGATCGCCATCGGCACGATCGACACGCCGAGCCCGGCCGCGACGAGCGTCACCGCCGACGCGATCTGCGGTGCCGGCTGCGCCATGCGCGGCTGGAAGCCGGCGGCATTGCAGGCGGCGACGATGTCGTCGAACAGCGCGCTGCCCGCTTCGCGCGGCACCTGCACGAACGCCTCGTCGGCGAGTTCGGCAAGCTCGATCCGACGGCGCCGCGCGAGCCGATGCGCGACCGGCAGCGCGACGAACATCGGCTCCTCGTCCCAGTCCGCGGCGTGCAGCGTATCGGCGATGCGGCGCTCCGGACGCACGATCCCGACGTCGAGCCGGCCAGCTTCGAGCGCGTCGAACAGCACGCCGGAGGTCGCCTCCAGCAGCGTCAGCTCGGTATCCGGAAACGCCTCGCGAAAGCGGCGGATCAGGTCGGCGACTTTCGAATTGAACGCCGCCGTCCCGGTGAAGCCGACGCGCAGCTGCCCGATTTCGCCGCGTGCCGCCCGCTTCGCCGCACGGGCAGCACGCTCGGCGTCGTCGAGCACGCGCCGCGCCTCTTCCGCGAACACCTCGCCGGCAACGGTGAGTTCGGCGCCGCGCGCGGTTCGCTTGAACAGCTCGACGCCGAGTTCGTCCTCGAGCGCCCTGATCTGCTGGCTCAGCGGCGGCTGGCCGATGCCCAGCGCCTGCGCGGCCTTCGTGAAGTTCGACGCGGCGGCGACGGCCAGAAAGTAGCGGAGATGCCTGAGTTCCATGCGCAATGCGATCGACGGTGGACGGGAACATGCAGCCGCAACGAGCGGCCGCAGCCAGATGCAAAACATATCGCTACGGTTTCTTTCATATATTGGACATATGTTTGACCATGCGCAAGAATGGCCGCCTCCCCAGCCCATTCAGTGCATCTCATGCCTTCTTCTACGAACCCGCCTGCGGCGGCGCGCGGCGCGACCACCGCGCCCGATGTGCTGCCTGCCGGCGTGTCGCCGCGCTCGGCCGCCTACCTGCGCATCGCGCTGGCGCTCTTTCTGGCCGGCTTTGCGACGTTCTCGCTGCTCTACTGCGTGCAGCCGCTGCTGCCCGCGTTCGTGCGCGAATTCCATGTCGGCGCGGCGTCGAGTTCGCTGTCGCTGTCGCTGTCGACCGGCATGCTGGCCGTGTCGATCCTGTGCGCCGGCGCGCTGTCGGAGCGCGTCGGCCGGCGCGGGCCGATGTTCGCGTCGATGACGCTCGCCGCGCTGTTCAACCTGCTGGCGGCCGTTGCGCCGAGCTGGCACCTGCTGCTGGTGTGGCGCGCACTCGAAGGCTTCGCGCTCGGCGGCGTGCCGGCCGTCGCGATGGCGTATCTCGCCGAGGAGATCGCGCCCGAAGGGCTCGGTCTGTCGATGGGGCTGTACGTCGGCGGCACCGCGTTCGGCGGCATGATCGGCCGGATCGGGATGAGCGCGCTCGAAGAGTACTTTTCGTGGCGCACCGCGATGCTGACGATCGGCGTCGTCGATCTCGCCGCCGCCATCGCGTTCGTCGTGCTGCTGCCGCCGTCGCGCCGCTTCGTGAAACGCACCGACCTGAAGCTGCGGCATCACCTGCAGCTATGGAGCGCGCAACTGCGTCATCCACGCCTGCCGTTCGTGTTCGCGATCGGCTTCCTGGTGATGGGCGCGTTCGTGACCGTGTACAACTACGTCGGCTTCCGGCTGATCGCGCCGCCGTTCGACCTGAGCGCAACCGCGTGCGGGCTGATCTTCACGGCGTATCTGTTCGGGATGGTGTCGTCGTCGAGCGCGGGTGCGCTCGCCGATCGCGTCGGGCGTGCGCCGGTTCTCGTCAGCGGCATTCTCGTCTTCGCAGCGGGCCTCGCGCTGACGCTGTCGCCGTCGCTCGTGGCGATCATCGTCGGGATCGTGCTCATCACGATCGGCTTCTTCGTCGCGCATGCGGTCGCGAGCGGCTGGGTCGGGCATCTCGCCGGGGCGTCGAAGGGGCATGCGGCCTCGCTGTACCTGCTCGCCTATTACGTCGGGTCGAGCGTGCTCGGCTCGGTCGGCGGCACGTTCTGGCAACACGGCGCGTGGGGCGCGGTCGTCGCTTATGTGGCGGTTCTGCTGCTGTTGGGCCTGGCCGCCGCGCACCGGATCGTGCGTGCGGAACCGGCGCGCTGAGTGTCGGGCGCTGTCGAAGCGCACGGGTCCGCTGCAGCGTGCGCACGACATGCCGGCGCTGCGCGGCGCATCGCACGTCTTGTAGGACGGCAACGGCCGATAGCATCGGCACCGTACGCTCACCGAGCGCCGGCTCCCCGCTCATCCTCCGCATACGCAACCGGCTCGCTGCGCGGCGCTTGCGCGATACGCTGCGCGATCGTCGACAACGTCCGCAGCATCGGTGCGAACGCATCGGCCGACGTATTGCCGAAGCCGAGTACGAGCCCGTTGTCGGCCGGCGCCGTAGCGATCGAAAAACCCGACAGCGGAAACGGCCCGATCCCGTGCTCGCGCGCCGCCGCGACGATCGCGCGGTCGGGATAGCGCGCCGGCAGCCGCAGCGTCAGATGCAATCCGCACGGGCCGCCCTCGACCTCGTGCGGCACGCTGAACGCGTCGCCGAGCGCGGCGAGCAGCAGCCGGCGCCGATCGCGATACAGCCGGCGCATCCGTCCGAGATGCCGGCCGTATTCGCCGGTCTCGATGAAGTCGGCCAGCGCGAGCTGCACGTGGCGCGTGCCGCCGCGCAGCATTTCGGGCAGCACGGCGCGCACGGCTGCGAGCAACGCGTCGGGCAGCACGAGGAAGCCGATCCGCAGCGCCGGGAACATCGTCTTGCTGAACGAGCCGAGATAGACGACCGGCGAATCGGCCGCGAGCCCGTGCAACGCGCCTATCGGCTCGCCGGTATGGCGAAACTCGCTGTCGTAATCGTCCTCGATGATCCACGCGCGATGCCGGCGTGCCGCCTCGAGCAGCGCGAGGCGGCGCGAGATCGACAGTACCGCGCCGGTCGGGAACTGGTTCGACGGCGTCGTGTAGACGAGCCGCGGCGTGCGTTCGGCCCAGTCGGCATCGTCCGCGCGCAACCCCTCCGCGTCGACCGGCATCGGCACGACATCGAGATCCGCCGCCTGCATCGCGCTGCGCGCGCCGCGATAGCCGGGCTCCTCGACCCACACCGTATCGCCGGGATTCGTCAGCAGTTGTGCACACAACGCGATTGCGCCCTGCGCGCCCTCGGTGATCACGATCTGCTCGGGAGCGCAGCGCACGCCGCGCGTCACGGCCAGGTGTCGCGCGATCGATTCGCGCAACGTGCGCTCGCCGAGCGGATCGCCGTACGCGAGCAGCTCGTGACCGGTACGGCGCAGCGCGCGGTCGATCGCATGCCGCCATGCGTCCACCGGAAAGTGCGACAACGCGGGCACGCCCGGCCGGAAAAATTCGGACTCGCCGCTGCCGATCAGGCTCGGGCGGATCCGGCCGAGCCGCTGTGCGACGGCGGGCGGCGCCGCGGGCCGGCGCGGCGCGGCCGGCCGCGCCAGGCCGACCACCCGCGTGCCGCGCCGATCCGACTGCAGGAAGCCCTCGGCGACGAGCTGCTCGTACACGGCCGCCGTCGTGTTGCGCGACACGCCGAGCGTGTCGGCCAGCGCGCGCGTGCCGGGCAGTCGCGTGCCGGCCGGCATCGCGCCGCCGAGAATCGCATCGCGCACGCGGCGCAGCAGCTGGCGCTGCAACGACGGCGCGCCGGCCGTGCGGGCGAGCGGCGCGTCGAGCGGCAACGCGGGCGTGTCGTGGGAAGGAATGTCGGTCGTCATCGAATCTCGCGGCATCGGGGTATCACGGTGCGCACCACGGCGAAGCGGCACGCGTGGCACCATAAATTTGCATGAGTCTGGCGCTTTTCATGGTACCTCGGCGCGACTACGATCGTCTGCATGCCGGCAAGCCGCCGGCCGCCAACCGCCAACCGACGCGAGATCGATCTTGTCCACGCCCACCAACGATTTGCAGCAACCCATCGGCCGTCCCATTCCCGACTGGTCCGCGCGGCCGCGCCCGGAGCGCATCGTGCTCGAAGGCCGCTACTGCCGGCTCGAACCGCTCGATGCCGAGCGCCATGCCGCCGAGCTGTACGCCGCGTATGCACAAGCGCCCGACGCCAGCGACTGGACCTATCTCGCACACGGGCCGTACGCCGACGCGTCGAGCTTCCGCGACTACCTGCGCGGCGCGGCGGCGAGCGCCGATCCGCTGCACTACACGGTGATCGACCGCGCGACGAACCGCGCGGTCGGCACGCTCGCGCTGATGCGCATCGATCCGGCCAACGGCGTGATCGAGGTCGGCTCGGTCACGTTCTCGCCGCTGCTCAAGCGCACGCCGGTATCGACCGACGCGCAATACCTGCTGATGAAGTACGCGTTCGACACGCTCGGCTACCGCCGCTACGAATGGAAGTGCGATGCGCTCAACGCGCCGTCGCGCAAGGCCGCGGCACGGCTCGGCTTCCGCTACGAAGGCACGTTCCGGCAGGCGATCGTCTACAAGGGCCGCAATCGCGACACCACTTGGTTCTCGATCGTCGACGGCGAGTGGCCCGACGTGCGCGCCGCGTTCGAAGCGTGGCTCGCGCCCGCGAACTTCGACGCCGGCGGCGTGCAGCGCGAATCGCTCGTCGCGATCCGCGAGCGGCAAGCCCGTGCGCGCGACGCGGCCGAGCGCGGGAGCCGCGCGACGCACGTCACGGTGCGCCCGCTCGCCGCCGCCGACGAAGCCGCGTGGCGGCCGCTGTGGGACGGCTATCGACAGTTCTACCGGTCGCCGGCGAGCGACGCGGTGACCGCGACGACGTGGGCGCGGCTGCTGGACCCGGCCGAACCGATGTTCGTCCTCGGCGCGTTCGACGCGGCGGGCAAGCTGGTCGGCATCGTGCATGCGATCTACCACCGCTCGTGCTGGACCGACGGGCCGTACTGCTATCTGCAGGATCTGTTCACGGCGGCCGACGCGCGCGGGCAAGGCGCGGGCAGCGCGCTGATCGAGGCCGTGTACGAGCGGGCCCGCGAAGCCGGCGCGAGCCGCGTGTACTGGCTCACGCACGAAACCAACACCTCGGCGCGCGCGCTGTACGACAAGCTCGCGCACGACGCGGGATTCATCCAGTACCGGAAAGATCTCGGCTGACGGTGCGGCGCAGCCGCGACGTGGATCACGCTGCGACTGTGCGATGGGGCGGAGCGTTTTGGCCGCTGGCGGCGGTGATCGCCAGCTGGCGCTTGGTATACGGCGCTCGGCTCCCCCTCGCGACCCGGCGCGGAATGCTCGTGCCACCGCCCACGCCAACAGCGACTAGTACGCACCGCGTCTCGCATTCCGTCTCAAATGCGTGAGACGACCGTCGCGTCGTCTCATCCGCACGGTGCCGTCGCAATTGCAGCAAATCCGGCGCCGGTTTCGCGTGCCACCGGCGCGATGTCGACGCAGCGCGGCGTGCTGCATTGCACATCGACAGCCCTGCCGCATCGCCGCGCAAGCTGCCTCATCCCGCTGGCCCCATTCCTGCATATCGGACGTTCGCGCAATCGCGCGACGGACGCACCGGCACCCTGCCGCGCGCCCGACGACAATCTGACGGAGACAGCAACGTGAGTACACCGGCACCGCATACCGCCCCCAGCATGAAGGCCGCCGTCTGGCACGGCCGCAACGACATCCGCGTCGAGGAGGTTCCCGTCCCCGGACACCCGCCGGCCGGCTGGGTCCAGATCCGCGTGCACTGGTGCGGGATCTGCGGCTCCGACCTGCACGAATACGTCGCCGGGCCGGTGTTCATCCCCGTCGATGCGCCGCACCCGCTCACGGGCCTGAAAGGCCAGTGCATCCTCGGCCACGAATTCAGCGGCGAAATCGCGGCGCTCGGCGCGGGCGTCACGGGCTTCGCGCTCGGCGAGCGCGTGACGGCCGACGCGTGCCAGCATTGCGGCACCTGCTGGTATTGCCGGCACGGGATGTACAACATCTGCGAGAACCTCGCGTTCACCGGGCTGATGAACAACGGCGCGTTCGCCGAGTACGTGAACGTGCCGGCCGAACTGCTGTACAAGCTGCCCGACAACTTTCCGACCGAGGCCGGGGCGCTGATCGAGCCGCTCGCGGTCGGGATGCACGCGGTGAAGAAGGCCGGCAACATCGTCGGGCAGACCGTCGTCGTGGTCGGCGCCGGCACGATCGGCCTGTGCACGATCATGTGCGCGAAGGCCGCGGGCGCCGGACGCGTGATCGCGCTGGAAATGTCGGCCGCGCGCAAGCAGAAGGCGCTCGAAGTGGGCGCGACGGTCGTGATCGACCCGAAGGCGTCCGACGCGATCGCCGAGGTCAAGGCGCTGACGGGCGGCTACGGCGCCGACGTGTCGTTCGAATGCATCGGCCACACGGCCACCGCGAAGCTCGCGATCGACGTGATCCGCAAGGCCGGCAAGTCGGTGATGGTCGGCATCTTCGAGGAGCCGACGTCGTTCAACTTCTTCGACATCGTGTCGACCGAGAAGGAAGTGATCGGCTCGCTCGCGTACAACGGCGAATTCGCGGACGTGATCCGCTTCATCGCGGACGGCCGCATCGACGTGCAGCCGCTCATCACCGGACGCATCGCGCTCGGCGACATCGTCGCGCGCGGCTTCGAGGAACTGGTCAATCACAAGGACCGCAACGTGAAAATCATCGTCCAGCCCGTGGCAGCCTGACGGACGCTCGAGGCGGCTGGGGCGCGGCGCGCGGGTGCCGCGCTCCGATGGGCGCTGGATGGCGAATGATGGGCAACGCGCAGCGGGCCGCGGGCGATGGGTGATGGGCGACTGGCCATTCGCAGTTCGCGTTGGGCGTTGGGCGTTGGGCGTTGGGCGTTGGGCGTTGGGC